>NZ_BAFY01000045.1 GCF_000308555.1 Nocardia cyriacigeorgica NBRC 100375
CGATGGGTGCGATGGTCATGGGGATTCCTTTCATCGGGTAACCGGCGAGAGTTCGTCGCCGGAGTCGGTGGACGGGGCCGATTCGGTGCGTTCGGGGAGCACGAGGGCGGCCACCGCGGCGGCCACGAGGAACAGCAGCGCGGCGGCGCCGAGTGCGACGGCATAGCCGCTGTTGAGGGCGGCGGGATCGGCCGGATCGGTGGTGCGGCTCGCGGCCAGGGTCGCCAGGGCTGCGACGCCGACGCTGCCGCCGAGTTGGCGGGAACTGTTGAACACCCCGGACGCCATGCCCGCTTCACGACCGGTGACGCCGATCGTCGCCGCGGTGGCCACCGGCGCCAGACACAGCCCCATCCCGAACCCCGAGATGATCGAGGGTCCGAGTACATCGGCGACCACGCTGCCGTCCGGGCTGATCTGGGCGAACCAGAGGAAACCCACCGCGGTGACCAGCCCGCCGACGATCAGCCAGAATCGCGGCGAACGCCTGGATTTCGTGACCAGCACCGTGCCCGCGATGACGGTCACCGAGAACGGCACGAAGGCGATGCCGGTCGCGCCCGCGCTCAGGCCCAGCACCTGCTGCATGTACAGCGACATCAGAAAGAAAGTCGCGAACTGCCCTGCCGCGGCGAGGAATACGAAGATATTCGCGCCGCTCACCCAGCGGTTGCCGAACAACTCCAGCCGCACCAGCGGCGCCACCGCGCGCCGCTCGACGAGCAGGAATCCGCCGAACAGCACCGCTCCCGCCGCGAGCGTGAGCCCGGTGACGGGCGACAGCCAGCCGTAATGCTCGGTCCGCACAACCCCGACTACCAGCAAGCCGATGCCCGCGGTCGCCGTCACCGCGCCGAGGTAGTCCAGCGGTACGCGCTCGTCCCGGCGCGCATCCGGCGTCACCCCCGCCGCCACGGCCACCAGCGCGACCGCGACGATCGGCACATTGATCAGCATCACCCAGCGCCAATCGGCGTACTCGGTGAGCAATCCGCCGAACAGCACGCCGCTCGCCCCGCCCGCGGCATTGACCGCGCTCCACACTCCGAGGGCCCGCAACCTGGCGCGACCTTCCGGGAATGTGGTGGTGAGGGTGGCGAGTGCGGCGGGCGCCACCGCCGCGGCCGCGATCCCCTGCACTGCCCGCGCCGCGACCAACTGCCACGGCTCCTGTGCCGATCCGCCTGCCGCCGAGGCGATCCCGAACGCGATCAACCCGCCGGTGAAGATCCGCCGCCGCCCGAACAGATCGCAGGACTTGCCGCCGAGGAGCAGGAACCCGCCGAAGGTGAGCGCGTAGATGTGCACCACCCAGGACAGATCCAGCGGCGCGAATCCGAGATCGGTGCGGATCGAGGGCAGCGCGACATTCATCACCGCCATGTCCAGGGCAACCATGAACTGTGCGACCGCGACCGCGGTCAAGGCGGCGCCGGGCCACCCGAGACTGTTTTTATACGCGTATAAAAACTAACCGCATGGGGCAGTGCCTGTCCACACCAACGCCCGGGGATAGGTCAGGATGGGGCTATGCCGAAGCCGTCGTCACCGCCCGCCCGCACCGGCCGTCCGCCCAAGATCTCCCGGGACGACATCGTCGCGGCCGCCACCGCGATCATCGACACCGACGGCGTCGAGAAGCTGACGATGCGCAGGCTGGCCACCGAACTCGGCTGCACCGCCATGGCGCTCTACCATCACGTGCGCGACAAGGAAGACCTGCTCCGGCTGCTGCTCAACGATTACGCCGACCGTGTGCAGTGGCCGCCACTGCCCGACGATCCCCGCGAGCGGATCATCGTGGCGGCGACCGCGATGCACGAGGTGCTCTCGGCACGGCCCTGGATCGTGGAAGTCATCACCGCCGACGATCTGCTCGGCGTCTCCGCACTGTGGTTCGCCGAGAGCATCGTCGCGGGCGCCATGGATTGTGGTCTGCCCGCCGACCGAGCGGTGCACGCCTACCGGATCATCTGGCACTACACCGCCGGCGAGATCATCATCCGGAGCCGCTCGGCCGCGCGAGCCGCCGAAGACCGGCCGACCTATCGCGAGCAGATCTTCGCCGACCTCGACCCGCAGGCATTACCGCGCTTGGCCGCGATCGGCCCCCGCTTCCTGGTGGCGGCCGCCGAGGACACCTACGCGCAGGGGCTGGACGCGCTGGTCGACGGGCTGCTGTCGGACAAACGCGCGCGCTGAACTCCTACCCGCGCAGCACGAGTCAGGGCGAGGAAGCACGGACCGGCCGGATGCGCCGCGCCCCGTCTCGTCCAGCTGTACCGGTACCCGTGCGTCCAGGCCCGGGAGATGCGGCACGGACGTCGAGCCTCGGGCCTCACAAGCTGACGCGCTGCTCCTTGGGCAGGAACAGCTTGTCGCCCTCCTTCACCCCGAACGTCGTGTAGAACTCCTCGAGATTGCGCACCACCTGATTGCAGCGGAATTCGTTCGGGGAGTGGGTATCGGTGGCCAGCAGCCGCTCGGTGACCTCACGGGTCTGCTTGTCGCGCCAGCCGCGCGCCCACGACAGGAACATCGAGCGATAGTCGGGATTGTCGACGCCACGGCGCTTTTCGGCGATCCGGTAGGCCGCCAGCGCGATCAGCAGACCGCGCAGATCGGCCAAGTTCTCGCCGACGGTGAGTTCGCCGTTGACGTGCTGTTCGGGATCGAGGCCCTCGGGGACGAGCACGTTGTACTGCTCGATCAGCTGCTTGGTCTTGGCGTCGAAGGCGGCGCGGTCGGCCTCGGTCCACCAATCGCGGCGGTTGCCGTCACCGTCGAACTTGGAGCCCTGATCGTCGAAGCCGTGACCGATCTCGTGGCCGATGGTCGCACCGACCGCGCCGTAGTTCACCGCGGCCTCGGCGTCCTTGTCGAAGAACGGCGGCTGCAAATACGCGGCGGGGAAGGCGATCTCATTGGTTGAGGCCATGTAGTAGGCGTTCACCGTCTGCGGCGACATCGCCCATTCGGAATCGTCGACCTTGGTGCCGAGCCGGTCGAGCGCGCGTTTGACCTCGAAATCGTTGACCGCGCGCAGGGATTCGATGAGTTTGCCCCTGGTGATCTTCAGCCCGGAATAGTCCACCCACTTGTCCGGATAGCCGATCTTGGTCTTGATCTTGTCCAGCTTCTCGATCGACGCCTTCCTGGTCTCCGGCGACATCCAGGTGGAGTTGGTGAAATTCTCCCGGTAGGCGGCGAACAGGTCGTCGACCATCTCCATGGCGCGCTCTTTGGCCTCCGGCGGGAAATGCTTGTCCACGTACAGCTTTCCGAGCTGTTCGCCCAGGTTCGAATCCACCGTGCCCACCGCGGACTTCCACAGTTCGGGCCGCTGCTGCAGCCCGGCCATCAGCCGGCCGTTGAAATCGAAATTGGCGTCGGCGAACGGCGTGGGCAGGAACCGCGCGTATTGACGCAGCAGGATGAGCTTCAGATAGTCGCGCCACATCGCGATATCGGTCTCGGCCCAGATCTTGCCCGCCTCGGTGACGAAGGACGGCTGGTTCACCACGATCTCGGCGAAGTGTTCCTTCGGGCGCCCCAAGGTGGACGACTCCAGCCACGGATCCCAGTCGTAGTCCGGAGCGAGCGCCTTGGTGGCATCCCAGCTCATCCGGTTGTAGGTGGCGTCGGTGTCGCGGTTGCGCACATTGTCCCAGTGGCCCGCGGCGATCCTGGTCTCCAGGTCGAGATTGCGCTGGGCCAGGCCGGCGGGGTCGGACAGCCCGGCCGCCGCGGCCAGGCGCTCGTTGAAGGTCCGGTATCCGGCCAGCTGCTCGGCGTACTCGGGCTTGCGGTAGTACTGCTCGCTCAACCCGAGACCGGACTGGCCGATCGAGGGGATGTAGGCGTCGGAATTCTTCCGGTCGATGCTGATGCCGAGCCCGATCAGCCCGCCGATCGGCAGCGCGCCCATCACCGCGGCCAGCTCGGCCTTGGTCTGCGCGCCGTCGATATCGGCGAACATCGGCTCCAGTGGGGTGAGCCCGAGCCGCTCGATCTCGTCCAGGTTCATCCTGGCGTCGTACAGGTCGCGGATCTGCTGGGCCTCCGAACCCGGCTCCGGATCGGAAATCGACTCGATGATCTCGCGCAACTGCTGTTCGGTGCGGTCGTTGGCCTCGCTGATCGCGCCGTAGGCGACCTTGTCCGGCGGCAGCTGGTACTCGCGCAGCCACTTGCCGTTGACGTGCCGGTACAGATCGTCCTGCGGCCGGATCGCCGGATCGGAGCCGGTCATATCGACCTGCTTCAACGGCTGGGCGGCCTCGTCCTCCGAGCAGGACGCCAGCAGCGCCGCCGCAGGCACCACCCCCATGGCGACCAAGAACGCGCGGCGGTCCAACATGAACGGACGACCCGACGATGTCACAAAGCTTCCTCTCCCCGATCAGACAATGCGCGCGGGCTCTGCTCGTCACCGATGTGAGCCGGCCCGCACGAGGCTACCGGCGCGGAGCTCGGTTGGCCCGGTCGACGCCGGCTGGGCGGATCGGGGCCGCTGAACCGGCGGTGGCGGAGGCCGGACCCCCGATTTGGGAGTGACCTGGGCGTTCACCTACACTAGACCGGTTGCCTGCGGCAGCTGTGCCCGCAATCCGGCCGCGAACCCCCAGTGGTCGGTCCGTCAGGATCGAAGAAAACCGCTGGCAGGCGCGCGTTCGGGTGGCAACGCGACCATGCCCGTCGGGTCGGAAATCCGGCGTGCTTTTACGTCCAGGTCAAGGAGGCTGAAGTGATTCAGCAGGAGTCGCGACTGCGCGTCGCCGACAACACGGGCGCGAAGGAAATCCTTTGCATCCGCGTTCTCGGTGGTTCGTCGCGTCGCTATGCCGGTATCGGCGATGTCATCGTCGCCACCGTGAAGGACGCCATCCCCGGCGGCAACGTCAAGCGGGGTGACGTCGTCAAGGCCGTCGTCGTGCGCACCACCAAGGAGCGCCGTCGTCCGGATGGTTCCTACATCCGTTTCGACGAGAACGCCGCCGTGCTCATCAAGGCGGACAACGATCCGCGCGGCACCCGCATCTTCGGCCCGGTCGGCCGCGAGCTGCGCGACAAGAAGTTCATGAAGATCGTCTCGCTGGCTCCGGAGGTGCTCTGACATGAAGGTGCACAAGGGCGACACCGTGCTCGTCATCTCGGGTAAGGACAAGGGCGCCAAGGGCAAGGTCATCCAGGCCTACCCGGCGACCAACAAAGTCCTCGTCGAGGGCGTGAACCGGATCAAGAAGCACGTCGCGAACTCCGCCAACCAGCGCGGCGCCTCCTCGGGCGGCATCGTGACCCAGGAAGCCCCGATCCACGTGTCCAACGTGATGGTCGTCGACTCCGATGGCAAGCCGACCCGCGTCGGCTACCGGACCGACGAAGAGACCGGCAAGCGGGTTCGGATCTCCCGTAACAACGGGAAGGACATCTGACATGACCACGACTGAAAACGTGCAGCCTCGGCTGAAGCAGCGCTACCGCGAGGAAATCAAGGACGCGCTGAACAAGGAATTCAACTACGCCAACGTGATGCAGATCCCGGGCGTGGTGAAGGTCGTCGTGAACATGGGTGTCGGTGACGCCGCGCGCGACGCCAAGCTCATCAACGGCGCCGTCAACGACCTGGCCCTGATCACCGGCCAGAAGCCGGAGATCCGCAAGGCGACCAAGTCCATCGCGCAGTTCAAGCTGCGTGAGGGCATGCCGATCGGCGCCAAGGTCACTCTGCGTGGCGACCGGATGTGGGAGTTCCTGGACCGCCTGGTCTCCATCGCGCTGCCGCGTATCCGCGACTTCCGTGGTCTGTCGCCGAAGCAGTTCGACGGCAACGGCAACTACACCTTCGGTCTGAGCGAGCAGTCGATGTTCCACGAGATCGATGTGGACTCCATCGACCGCCCGCGCGGTATGGACATCACCGTCGTGACCACTGCGACCAACAACGAAGAAGGCCGTGCCCTGCTCAAGCACCTCGGCTTCCCGTTCAAGGAGAACTGAGCACATGGCTAAGAAAGCTCTGGTCAACAAGGCCAACCGCAAGCCGAAGTTCGCCGTCCGGGCCTACACCCGCTGCCAGCGCTGCGGCCGCCCGCACGCGGTCTACCGCAAGTTCGGCCTGTGCCGCGTGTGCCTGCGCGAAATGGCGCACCGCGGCGAGCTGCCCGGCGTGCACAAGAGCTCCTGGTGAGCTCGCGCTGAGCGCATCCGCCTAGGCGAAAACTGAACGAGGGCACGGACTCCGAAGAGTCCGTGCCCTCGTTCGTTATCGCGACATCACCAGGGCAGGCAGCCCGCCATCTTCAATCGCGTCGCCAGACCCGACCCGATGGTCGTGCTCGACCCCTGTCCGGTGGTCAGCGCCAGCAGCAGGTCCACGCCGAGCCCGGCGCCGATGGAGCAACCCAGCAGGTTGATGTCGACGGTGATCCGCTCTTCGGGCGCACCCGGCAACGGCTCGTCGGCCTGCGCCGGCCCCGCCACGGCGACCGTCGCCGCCGCCAGTGCCACAGCGGCGATACCGGCTTTGATGGAACGCACCTGATCCCTCCTCATGCGCTACGCGCGTTGTGATGCCGGGTTCCTGAGAGCGGCGCGCGGCCCTACACCCGGCCCGGTCCGCGCACCACTCACTTGTTGACCGGCCCGTGGCGCCGGAAACGTGATTCCGATGCGATCACACATAGCGGGGACCGGCCTGGCCGCCGTACACCCCCCGATTTGGTCCTGACCAGGCCTCCATCTACACTAGACCGGTTGCCTGGCCACCTCTGTGCCCGCATGCGGTCTGCGTGTGGGTGGTCCGGGCGATGCGAACTCATCCGGTCGGCAAGGGTCGACCGGACCAGCCGAATTGCTGTAGGCCCACGATCCGTGTCCTGATCAGGGTGCGGGTGCTGTATGGGAACCGCAGCGAGAAAGGTGTCGAGGTCGAACTATGACCATGACTGATCCGATCGCAGACTTCCTGACACGTCTGCGCAACGCCAACTCGGCGTACCACGATCAGGTGAAGGCTCCGCACTCCAAGCTCAAGGCGAACATCGCCGAGATCCTGAAGCGCGAGGGTTACATCGCCGATTACCGCACCGAAGACGCCGCCGTTGGCAAGAACCTCGTCGTCGATCTGAAGTACGGCCCCAGCCGTGAGCGCAGCCTGCAGGGCCTGCGCCGCGTCTCGAAGCCGGGTCTGCGTGTGTACGCGAAGTCCACCAACCTGCCCAAGGTCCTCGGCGGCCTCGGCGTGGCGATCATCTCCACGTCCACCGGCCTCCTGACCGACCGTCAGGCAGCCAAAGCCGGCGTGGGCGGCGAAGTCCTCGCCTACGTCTGGTAAGGGAGGTAGAGACATGTCGCGTATTGGTAAGCAGCCCATCGCCATCCCCTCCGGCGTCGAAGTCACCATCAACGGTCAGGATGTCGCGGTGAAGGGCCCCAAGGGCCAGCTGTCGCTGACGGTGTCCGAGCCGATCACCGTCACCAAGGGTGACGACGGTCAGCTCCAGGTCGCCCGTCCCGACGACGAGCGCCGCAGCCGTGCCCTGCACGGCCTGACCCGCACCCTGGTCGCCAACATGATCGAAGGCGTCACCAAGGGCTACGAGAAGAAGCTCGAGATCGCAGGCGTCGGTTACCGCGTTGCGCTCAAGGGCCAGAACCTCGAATTCGCCCTCGGCTTCAGCCACCCGGTCGTTGCCGAGCCCCCGCAGGGCATCACCTTCGCGGTGGAATCGCCCACCAAGTTCTCGGTGGCCGGTATCGATAAGCAGCTGGTCGGCGAGGTCGCCGCCAACATCCGCAAGTACCGGAAGCCGGAGCCCTACAAGGGCAAGGGCATCCGCTACGCCGGCGAGAACGTTCGCCGCAAGGTCGGAAAGACGGGTAAGTGATCATGGCGCAAACCGAGAATCAGAAGGCCAAGCGCATTCCGCTGGGCAAGGATGCTTCCACTCGGCGTCGGCTGTCGAAGACCCGTCGCCACTTCCGCCTGCGCAAGAAGGTCGCCGGCACCACCGAGCGTCCGCGTCTGGTCGTGCACCGCTCCTCGCGGCACCTGCACGCCCAGCTGGTCGACGACTCGCTCGGCAAGACCATCGCCGCGGCCTCCAGCATCGAGGCCGATGTGCGCGCGATCGACGGCGACAAGACCGCCAAGGGCAAGAAGGTCGGCGAGCTGATCGCCGAGCGTGCCAAGGCTGCCGGTGTCGAGGCCGTCGTGTTCGACCGTGGTGGTCACGACTACCACGGCCGCATCGCCGCGCTGGCCGATGCCGCTCGCGAAGGTGGGTTGAAGTTCTGATGATGATCAAGATTGCGAACGGAAGGAACGTCTGATGCCGGGACGTCAGAGGCGTGACGGCGGAAACGGACCCGCCGGACAGAACGGAAGCGCCCCCGAGGGCGGCCGCGACAACCGCCGTGGTGGCGACCGTCGCGGTGGCGGTGACCGCCGCGACCAGGCCGCCGAGAAGAACCAGCTCGAGCGCGTCGTCGCGATCAACCGCGTGTCGAAGGTCGTGAAGGGTGGTCGTCGCTTCAGCTTCACCGCCCTGGTCATCGTCGGTGACGGCAACGGCCTGGTCGGTGTCGGTTACGGCAAGGCCAAGGAAGTTCCCGCGGCCATCCAGAAGGGTGTCGAGGAAGCGCGCAAGGGCTTCTTCCGCGTCCCGATGATCGGCTCCACCATCACTCACCCGGTGCAGGGCGAGGCGGCGGCCGGTGTGGTCATGCTGCGTCCGGCTTCCCCGGGTACCGGTGTGATCGCCGGTGGCGCCGCGCGCGCCGTGCTGGAGTGCGCGGGCATCCACGACATCCTGGCCAAGTCGCTCGGTAGCGACAACGCGATCAACGTCGTGCACGCGACCGTTGCCGCGCTCAAGCAGCTGCAGCGTCCCGAAGAGGTCGCGGCCCGTCGTGGTCTGCCGCTCGAGGACGTCGCTCCCGCGGGCATGCTGCGTGCCCGTGCCGGACAAGGAGTCTGACCATGGCAGATCTCAAGGTGACCCAGATCAAGAGTTCGATCGGCGCCAAGCAGAATCAGCGGGACAGCCTGCGCACCCTCGGTCTGCGGGGAATCCGCAAGTCGGTGGTCCGTGAGGACAACGCCCAGAACCGTGGGCTGATCAACGTCGTGCGCCACCTCGTAACAGTTGAGGAGGTCTGACATGACCATCAAGTTGCATCACCTGCGTCCTGCCCCCGGCGCCAAGACCGAGAAGACCCGTGTGGGTCGCGGTGAAGGCTCCAAGGGCAAGACCGCGGGCCGCGGTACCAAGGGCACCAAGGCTCGCAAGAACGTCCCGGCCGCCTTCGAGGGCGGGCAGATGCCGATCCACATGCGGCTGCCCAAGCTCAAGGGCTTCACCAACCCGTTCCGGACCGAATACCAGGTCGTGAACGTCGGCGCGATCGCCGAGCTGTTCCCGCAGGGTGGCCAGATCGGCAAGGACGAGCTCGTCGCCGCCGGTGCGGTCCGCAAGAACCAGTTGGTCAAGGTTCTCGGCGAGGGAGAGATCTCCGTCGCGGTCCAGATCAGCGCGGACAAGTTCTCCGGCTCCGCCAAGGAGAAGATCACCGCGGCCGGTGGCACCGTCACCGAGCTGGGCTGACGTTAGGAATTCCACAGCGGCACCGGACGAGTGAGAACTCGTCCGGTGCCACTGTTAGAGTTCAAGTGTTGTCTGCCAAGACTCGTCATGGGGTCGGCGTCGAGGGACCGGGGTTTCTGATTCCGGACCACCGCTGAAAATTCCATGGCATGACCATGTCGTTCGCCAGGAGGATCTGTGCTTTCCGCCTTCGTATCGGCCTTCCGGACTCCGGACTTACGGCGGAAGATTCTCTTCACGCTGGGGTTGGTCGCGCTGTACCGTGCCGGTGCCGCGTTGCCGTCGCCCGGTGTCGATTATCGGGCGGTCCAAGAGTGCGTCGACCTGGTCTCCGGCGGTGAGAACGCTGGTATCTACCAGCTGATCAACCTGTTCTCCGGTGGTGCGCTGCTGCAGTTGTCGGTCTTCGCGATCGGCATCATGCCCTACATCACCGCGAGCATCATCATCCAGCTGCTGACGGTCGTCATCCCGCGGTTCGAGGAACTGCGCAAGGAAGGCCAGGCCGGCCAGACCAAGATGACGCAGTACACGCGATATCTGTCGATCGCGTTGGCGGTGCTGCAGGCCACCGGTCTGGTGGCGCTCGCGGCCCGCGGACAGTTGTTGCAGGGCTGCCAGCAGGACATCCTCGCCGACACCAGCATCTTCGGCATGATCATCATCGTGCTGGTCATGACGGCCGGTGCGGCGCTGGTCATGTGGTTCGGCGAGCAGATCACCGAGCGCGGTATCGGCAACGGCATGTCGCTGCTGATCTTCGCCGGTATCGCCGCCCGCATCCCGACCGAGGGCAAGGCCATCCTGGACAGCCGCGGTGGCCTGGTGTTCGGCCTGGTGTGTGTGGCCGCGTTCGCGATCATCGTCGCGGTCATCTTCGTCGAGCAGGGTCAGCGCCGGATCCCGGTGCAGTACGCCAAACGCGTCGTCGGCCGCAAGATGTACGGCGGCTCCTCGACCTACCTGCCGTTGAAGGTGAACCAGGCCGGCGTCATCCCGGTGATCTTCGCGTCCTCGCTGCTGTATCTGCCGAATCTGATCGCGCAGCTGACGGGCTCGCAGAACAATCCGGATCCCAGCTGGTGGCAGGAGATCATCCAGAAGTATCTGGTGAATCCGAGCAACCCGGTCTACATCGCGATCTACTTCGGCATGATCGTGTTCTTCACCTACTTCTATGTCGCGATCACCTTCAATCCGGAGGAACGCGCCGACGAGATGAAGAAGTTCGGTGGCTTCATTCCCGGCTACCGGCCCGGTAAGCCGACCGCCGATCATCTCAGTTTCGTGCTGAGTCGCATCACCCTCCCCGGCTCGATCTACCTCGGCGCGGTCGCGGTTCTGCCGAACCTGTTCCTCGATATCGGTAACACCGGTGGGGTGCAGAACCTGCCGTTCGGCGGCACGGCCGTGCTGATCATGGTGAGCGTCGGTTTGGACACCGTGAAGCAGATCGAAAGCCAACTGATGAATCGAAATTACGAAGGGTTCCTCAAGTGAGAGTTGTACTGCTCGGACCGCCGGGTGCCGGCAAGGGCACGCAAGCCGTTCTGCTGTCGGAAAAGCTCGGTGTGCCACACATCTCCACGGGGGACCTGTTCCGCGCGAACATCAGCCAGCAGACCCCGCTGGGTCGCGAGGCGCAGAAATACATCGACGCCGGCGATCTGGTGCCCAGCGATGTGACCAACCGGATGGTCGAGGCCCGCGTGGCCGAGCCGGACGCGGCCAACGGCTTCGTGCTCGACGGCTACCCGCGCACGGTCGACCAGGCCGACGCGCTGGAGAAGATCCTCGGCGATATGGACAAGAAGCTGGACGCGGTGCTCTGCTTCGTCGTGCCCGAGGAAGTGCTCAAGGAGCGCATGCTGGCGCGCGGTCGTGGCGATGACAACGAGCAGATCATCGACAACCGGCTGCGGGTGTACCGCTCGGAGACCGAGCCGCTGCTCGAGCACTACGACGGCCTGGTCGTCACCGTCGACGGTGTCGGCGAGGTCGACGAGGTCAACGCCCGGGCGCTGCGCGCGCTGGGACACTGATCATCCACTCGACGATGGAGCACTGAGGCGCCATGGTTTTCGGCCGCAAGCGCAAGAAAGTGGTGCCGTTCCGCACGGCGGGTGAAGTGGACGCGATGGCGGCCGCGGGTGCGATCGTCGGTCGCGCCCTGGTCGCCGTGCGCGCCGCCGCGGTGCCGGGCGCCTCGACGCTCGATCTCGACAAGGTGGCCGAGCAGGTCATCCGGGACGCCGGCGCGGTGCCGTCGTTCAAGGGCTATCAGGGTTTCCCCGCCTCGATCTGCGCCTCGGTCAACGACCGGGTGGTGCACGGCATCCCGTCGGCCGAGGAGATACTCGTCGAGGGCGACCTGGTGTCCATCGACTGCGGCGCCATCCTCGACGGCTGGCACGGCGATTCGGCCTGGACCTTCGGCATCGGCGAACTCTCCGAGGACGACCGGCTGCTGAGCGAGGCCACCCGGCTGTCGATGGAGGCCGGTATCGAGGCGATGCTGCCCGACAACCGCCTCTCCGACGTCTCGCACGCCATCGAGCTCGGCACCCGGGCCGCGGAGAAGGCGCACGGACGCAGCTACGGCATCGTCGACGGCTACGGCGGTCACGCCATCGGCCGCGAGATGCACATGGAACCCTTCTTGCCCAACGAAGGCGAGCCCGGCAAGGGCCCGCTGCTGGTCGTGGGTTCGGTGCTGGCCATCGAGCCGATGCTGACCCTCGGCACCAGCGACACCGAAGTGCTCGACGACGACTGGACCGTGGTGACCGCCGACGGCACCCGCGCGGCGCACTGGGAGCACACGGTGGCCGTCACCGAGGACGGGCCGCGCATTCTCACTCCGCGCCCGGAGTAGTATCCGAACTTCGCCGAAGGCCCGCGCTATTGCGCGGGCCTTCGTTTGTGTTGCGTGCGCTCGGTGTCACCCTTCCAACAGGAGAGTGACCGGCCCGTCGTTGACCAGTTCGATGTGCATATGGGCGCCGAAGCGCCCGGTGGCGACGGTGGCGCCGAGAGCTCGCAGGGCGTCGGCGAAGTGGTCGACCAGGGGTTCGGCGATGGGGCCGGGGGCGGCTGCCGACCAGGACGGGCGGCGGCCCTTCTTGGTGTCGGCGTACAGGGTGAACTGGCTGACCACCAGGATCGGGGCGTCCAGGTCGGCGGCGCTGCGTTCGCCGTCGAGCACGCGTAACCGCCACAGCTTGTCCGCCAGCGCGGCGGCGGTCGCCTCGGTGTCGTCGTGAGTGACGCCGACCAGCGCCACCAGGCCGTGGGGCGCGCCGTGTGCGGTGGGGTCGATCCGGCCGACCACCTCACCGTCGACGCTGACTCGCGCGGATGTCACTCGTTGCAGCAGTACTCGCACGCGGGCCATCATGGCAGGTCCGTCCGCGCCGCCCGGTACCCGCGTGCCACTCCGGCGCCACCTGCGATTCAACTCGGCGCTACTCGGGATTCGTGATCGGCTGTCACAGTCGCAGACGAGCTGACGGAGTGCGGGCGACCGCGCGGGTGGTGAGGAGCGAGCATGGGCGCCGACAAGGTCAAGGCCGATCCGGACGATTTCCAGAGGGCCGCCGAGAAGACCGGCGCGGTTCGCGACAAGGTGCAGGGCATCCTCAATACGCTCCAGGCATCGATCAGCTCCTACGGAACCCCTTGGGGCAATGACAAACTCGGTGCCTCGTTCACCGATGGCGAGCAAGGCTACTTTGCCGCCAGGGAAAGCCTCACCGGCAACATCGAAAATGTGGCCAACTCGTTCAACAACTTCCGCAGCGGTCAGGCTCAGACGGTGGTCGCGTTGCGAAAGATGGAGCGGGCCAACGAGGGTAGCTTCGAGTGATCGAAAGCCACTGATACCGATGGCGAACGAACGCGCGAAGGCGGAGCTGGCCGGCCTGATCGAGGAGGTCGGGCAACAGTTCCGGGAGATCGCCCGCATCCAGGAAGAGCGCGCACAGCTCACTGCCAGCGCCACGGTGCGGCGTAAACGGGTGACGGTCACGGTCAATGCCGATGGCGTCGTCATCGAGACGAAGTTCGGGCCGAATATCGAGGACCTGAGCTACTCCGAGATCGCCGCCGCGGTCACCGAGGCCGCGCAGAAGGCGAATGCCGAAGTACTGCGCAAAGGCCAGCAGCTGATGAATCCGCTCGACGACCGGCGTGCGCGGCTGCCGAAACTTTCGGACCTGATCGAAGGCATGCCCGACCTGACCGGCAACCTGCCGACACCGCGGCGGGCCTCGACCGCTGCGCCCGCAGCCCGCAGCCGTGACTCGGTCGCCGACGGCAGCGCCGCACCGGAATTCGCCGACGCCGAAATGCCGAAGCCGGACGGCGGCGATGGCGTCACCGATTCCGGCTGGTGAGCTGACCCAGGCTCGCGATGGCGATCGATTTCCCCACCGTCCTCGGCTGGGTGGCCGGCACCGACTGGCCGGACGGCAACGAGGACGATATGCGCTCGCTAGCCGACGACTGGCGTGCGGCGGCCGCGGCCATCCAAGAGGTGATCGCCGACGTTCGCGCGGCCAAAACGGTGTCGCTGAACGCCTACCCCGACGGCGAAGCTCCGAAGGACATCGCCAAGGCCTTCGACTCGATGCTCTACGCGACCGAGGGGCAGGACAAGGGGTCGCTCGAGCAATTGATCGAGGGACTCAACAGCATGGGCGAGTCCGCCGACAATATGGCGAACGAGATCGAATACGCCAAGCTGATGGTGATCTCGTCGCTGGTGCTGCTGGCGGCCGAACTCGCCGCGGCCTGGATCTTTCCGCCCACCGCGCCCGCGGTCCAGGCGGCGGCGATCGCGCTCACCCGGATCGCGATCCGGATCATCGGGCAGACGGCCGCCCGCGCCATCCGCAATATGGTCCTGTCGCTGGCGCGCAAGAAGTTCTTCCAGTTCATGGTGCGCCACGTCGCCATCGACACCGTCATCGGCACCGGTCAGGACCTCGGTATCCAGGCGTATCAGGTCTGGCAGGGCAACCGTAAAGGGATCGACTGGGAGCAGGTGGCGGTCACCGCGGTGTCCTCCGCGGTGGGTGGTGCGGTGGCGGGGCCGCTGGCGCATCGGATGGGTAACTGGCTCGGGCCGCAGCGGTTGCCCGACGGGACGATCGTCCGGCCGCAGCGCGTCAACCCGATCGTCAACGGTCTGATCAGCGGTTCTACGGCTGGTTTGGCCGGTGCGACAGCGGGTTACGCGGCAAGTCTCGGCACCCAGTTCGGCATCGATTGGGCGCAAGACGGCTGGGACGACGCGACGAAGAACCTGGGCAACGCCCTGAACAATTTCGATCCGCGCGCGATCACCGCCGGTGTGTTCAACGGCGCCGCGAGTGGCGCGAACAAGGCGTGGGCGAACCAGGTCTGGAGCAACCGCCGGCCGGATCTATTCAACCAGCCGAGTTTCCAGTCGCGAGTCGATGCGGTGATCTTCGGGCCGGGTGGGGCGCCCGGCTCCGGTGCGGGCGGGCCGGGGACCCCCGGTGGTACGCCGGGCGGGCAGCCGGGAGCGGGCGGCGGCGGGACGCCGGGCGCCGGTGGTGGGAATCAGGGTGGTTCGGGTGCGAATCAGGGGGGAACCGGGGCCAACCAGGGCGGTAACAACGGCGCTAACCAGGGCGGAAACAACAACGGCGGCAACCAATCCGGAAATCAGGGTGACGGCGGCAGAACCTCGCCTGCCCAGGGTAACGGCGGTCGCGTCGATGACGGTTCCGCACCGCCACCGAGCCAGGGCGAGCAGCGCGGCGACAGCGGGGGCGATACGCGCTCCGGTGAGGGCGGCCGGGACCAAGGGCGCGCTGGTGAGAGCCGGGCCGGGGATGTCGGCGACCGTGGTGATAGCGACAGCCGGGCCGGAGATGCCTCGCGGGCCGGCGATGCCTCCCGTGGCGAATCCGCCGGCGACGCCGGTGACCGCGACGGAAGCCGGGCGGGTGCGGCCCCCGGCGGGGACGGAGCGCGTGGCGAAGGCCTGCAAGCCGATTCGCGTGCAGGCGGTGACAGCGGAATCGGCGTCCACCACGGAATGCCCGGCGTGCCTTTGCACATCGGCCCCGAAACGGGGATGGACGGGCTCAGCGAGGCCGGTGAAGACGCCGCGGCGAGTGGGGCGGTTCCGGTTGCCCCGCCACCCCCGGTTGCCGGCGCACCTCCGGCGGGTGCGCCTCCCGCGAACGCGACCCCGGGCTCGTCGCCGACCGCATCGAGTGGCGATGCCCGAGGTGGGGCGGGCGCGTCGAGCCCGGCCCGGGGCGGCGATGGGCGCTTGCCCGTCGGCGATACTCCCAGCGGCGGAGGACCGGACCGCGCAAACGACACCGCCGGTCTGCTCACTCCGGACGACGAGCGGAGCGAACCGCGAGCAGGCGCTCCCGATGCCGCTGCGCCCGTGGCAGATTCGCGTGCGAGCTTGCCCGATACCAACCGCGCCACCCCCAACCTCGGCGACCATCAGCCGGGTATCCAAGCCGGCTCGCGCCCTGGCGACGACCTGCCCGGCCTCGCCGACGCCGACCGCGCGGACCGAGATCCCGGTGACCTGGTCGTCCCGATCCGCGGCGACGAGGAGTTGGGCGGCGCTGATCTCGCGCGAGGCGATGACGCTCCGGTCGGTGGTGATCGCGGACGCGGCGATGACGTGTCGGCGGGCGCGGACCGTGGGCGGGGCGGCGGCGAGCTGGCCGGTAGCGATCGCGGGCGGGGCGACGACGTGCCGACGGGCGGTGATCGCGGGCGGGGCGATGGCGAGTTGGGTGGCGTGCACCGTGGGCGCGGTGACGACGTGCTGGGCGGCGGTGATCGTGGGCGGGGCGACGACGTGCCGGCGGGCGGTGATCGTGATCGGGGCGATGACGTGCCGGTCGGCGCGGACCGTGGGCGGGGCGATGACGAGCTGCGCGATGCGAACCTCCGACGCGGCAATGACCTGCCGGCCGGGAGTGACCGAGGGCGCGGCGATGATCAGTCCGACAGCAGCGACGCCCGCGATGACGCCGCTGTCGGGCGTGACGACCGACCGGGCCCTGATCGGGACGCCGAGCGGTCTGCCCAGGACGGCCAAGGGCCTCGGGATCGGCAGCCCGGGGCTGACCGGGGGGCATCGCCTGCCAGGGACGACACCGGCAGCTCGCAGTCGGAGGGCGTTGTCTCGCAGCGGCGCCCGGACCCAGACGCCGACGACCTGGACGGTTCCGCCCTCCCACCCGCCATGTTCGTCATCCCGCCGCCGGACCTCTCGGCAGGCGGTGTCGCCGGTCGCGACAACGGCCCGGGTATCAACCGTATCGGATCGCGCGACGCCGCGCCGACCGCCGACTCAGCGGGTACGCCGGCGACGCGTTCCGATGACAACGGCACTCGGGATGGCGCCGCACGGCGCGGGCGCTGCGCTGAGCTGGCATTGCGCTTGCTCAGGGAACTGACCGGCAGCCGTGCGATCACCCCGCCGGTGCATTCGGTCGGGCCGGAAGGCATGTCCGCGGCGGAGGTCGAGGCGGCGGCGGGTGGGCGGTTGCGGCCGTTTGACGGGCATCAGGACATCGCCGATCAGTTGCTAGTCCTCGGGCCCGGTTCGGCGGCGCTTGTGGTGGACGATTACACCGGGCCGACCAACCGGTACCGGGTGGGCGCGCACGCGTATGCGCTGGTCAACGAGAACGGCACGATCATGGTGGGCGATCCCGGTGCGGGTCGCGTCGAGGGTTTCCCGCCCACGCTGCCGCGCGATGTGCGCGGCACCTACGGCGTCGTCTATGACGCACAAGGCAATCCGTTGCATCCGCTGGGCGAGACGGTGCCCGCCGCCGGTGGGCTCGATGCCGACCGGCGGGTCGGTGCCGGGGACGGCAACCAGACACCGCCGCTGCGCGCCGTGCCGGAGGGGATGTACCGGGGCAGCGACGGCAACTGGCACCACACCGATGATCCGCCGAACACCTGGCGGGACAAGAACTTCCAGCTGCGTGACGCCCAGCGCTGGATTCCCGACCCGCGCACCTCGTACGGCTACCTGTACCAGGCGCAGCCAGGGCCCGCGACTCCGTACCAGGTCACCGATGCGGCGATCGCGGATCGTCTGGCGCAGGCGTCGGCGGATCGTATTGCCTTGCAGGCGCAGCGAGATGCGCTCGGCACCCTGGTCAAGCAGCATATGGGCGAGTTCGGGATCACCGACATCCACGATCTCGCGCCGAAGAAGCTGGAAGCGGAGATCCAGCGGCATATCAACCGGATCGCCGGCGACCGGGACATTCCGGAGCCGGAGCGGATCGCGCAGTTGATCCGGCTCGGCGAGCTGCGCGCGGAAGCCGAGCGGTACAACGATCTCGGCCAGGACATGGTGGCCACCTCCAAGCTGCTCGGCGAGCTCGGCGCCACCGCGTTCGTATTGGATCCCGCAATGCGCCCCGGAGCGGTGCAGCTGACGCCGTTCCCCGGTGCGTTCGACGGGGCCAATACCGTCGATATCGCGGCACTGCAACCCGGTACCGGTGGAAAGCCGCCGAAGCTGGTGGTGGTCGAGGCCAAGGGCGTCGGCTCGACCCTGGGCGGATCGAAAACCGTGAGCGCGCAACAGGGCTCACCGGAGTACCTGCGTCGCACCCTGGCGATCGACACCAACCTCGCAACCTTGCTGCGGGCCTCCCCGGAGCAGCTGCGGGCTCTCGACAGCGATCCCGCGGGCAATGCGTTGATCGAGGCACGGAAAGCGCTCCTACGCGCCCATCGTGACGGCACTCTGGAGATCGAGTACTACCTCGCGCACACCTCCGAACACGGCGAGGTGACCATCCGCCGGTTCGACCTGAATCGCGACGGGCAGCCGGTGCCGATGGACATCATCGGCGGGGTCGAGGCGAGCCGGTTGGCGCCGGACGACTCGGCGGGAGCTCTCGGCGGCGAAGCCCGCATCGGCGACCGCCCCGACGACAGCGACTTCGCCGACGATCTGCTCGATCCTGCCGACGACCTGCGCGACGCTACCGACGACGTTCGCGATCCTGCCGACGACGTTCGCGATCCTGCCGACGACGTTCGCGACGCTGCCGGCGAACGCACCCCCGAGGACCCCACTTCCGACAGCCGGCGACTGCGGGAGGACCTGCGGCAGCAAACCCCCGACGGCAACCGGACCACTCCGGTGCGGCGGCCGGAGTTCGGGCCCAACGGGCTCCCCGGCGATCGCTCCACGCCCGTGTTCGACGCGGCCCGCTTCCACAACGACGGCTCGCCCGTCACGGTCGCCACGGTGCGCGTCCACGTCGATACCGACGCAACGCTGGACGCCGCAGGCCTGCGCGCGGTCACCGACCATATGCAGCGCGCAGTCGATGACCTGCTCAACAACGGCTCGCGGCTGCGCAACGGCGACACCCTGCTCGTCGACATCGTCGCGACGGCCGACGCGGACGCCGCCCATATCCGGGTGCGGGCGGGCGAAGAGCCCGCCTCCGGCATCCGGACCGCCGACGACGACCCGGCCGTGATCGTCAACGATCTGCGCCGCCATCTCGGGCTCGCCCCGCTCAATCCGAATCTCGGCTCGGGTCTCGGTTTCAGCGACGCGGACCTGGGTCAGCTGAGCAATGACATCGCCGCGGCGAATACCCCGTCCAGGCTCGACGGGTTGGCCGCGACCCGGGAGATCGCCCCGAACTATCTCGATGTGCTCGAAGATCCGGTGCACCAGGCCCGCGTGCAGGACGCGTTGCGCGATGGTGACCGGTTCTCGATCGGGGCCGACCCCCGCAGCAACGATTACGGCCGGCTGATCAACGATGGCGGCCCCGAGGTCCTCGGTCGTTCCACCAACTGTGTCGACTGTGTGCTGGCGGCATTGGCCTCGTTCTTCGGCGATCCGCAGGTGGCTTTCCCGCGATGGCTGACCGAGGCCTTCGCGGACGTGCCCATCACCGAACTCGGCGGTGAACCCGACGGCGATCAGCGAATCGCCGAGTGGCTGGGCCGGGAATGGCGGCAGAATTCGAGTGTGCCGATCCCGGTGCAGTTCCAGGGGTTGCACCAGTACATCGACTCGCTGGGACCGGGTTCGGCCGCGGTGGTGGCCAACCACTGGCACGCCACCGATCCGGACACCGGCCAGAAGCTGTTCACCGACGACGGCAAACCCGTCTACGACAACGGACATGTCACGCTCGTGGTGTATCCACTGGGCGCGGATGGACCGGTGTGGTGGGATCCGCAGCACGGCAGGACCTCCGATACGCCGCCGAGCCTGCTCGTCGACAACAGCGCGGCGATGCTCTACATCGACCTACCGGCAGACTTCGCCGCACCGGCGGACCAGTCGCAACCGAAGCAGGAGCACGAGGATGGATCGACTCCAGACCAGGCAGCAAGTGGAACGCTATCTGGCGGAGATCTTCCCGGGCAGGCAGTTCCGGATCCATCGCGCCAGGCACGGGTGGGTGTGCCGGCCGATACTGTCCTCGGGGCAGGGGATCGGCCTGGGGAACTACGTGGTGAACTCCCGGACGGGCGTGGTGACCGAGCATCCGAGCCTGCCGCCGGCGGTGATCGGGCAGATGTTCGACCAGGCGATCGAGACCGGGCAGCCGATCCGGGCCCGGCAGATCCATCCGACCCGGTGGCAGGCGACGATGCGGCGGATCCGCGAGGACCGCAACGAGATCGAGTACCTGGCGCGGGCGCAGTCGACGGACGATCCGACGCTGGAACACCGGCTGACGATCGACAAGCACACGCTGCGCAGCCGGACGGACGCCCCGGCGATCCATCCGGTGTGCGCGCGGGCGAAGGCCTGGGCGACGGCGCATCGGAGCCCGGAGGGGACCTGGCCGGAGCAGGGGACCTTCGAGCTGTAACCGACCCGGGCCCCGCCGATCCGTACGACCTCGTCCGGGACGGCGCCGGTCAACCGGACGGCTGGCTGATTCATCCGGTTGATCCGGCTCAGGCCGAAGTGCGGCAACTGCTGGCCCGCACCGAGACCGGCCGGGCCGCGCTCGCGACGTTGCGTGCGGCCGATGTGATGATCCGTTTCGAGGAGCCCGGCGCGGGGCCCGCCCTGCCCGATGCCTTCGACGGGCGGACGATGGAAGTCTTCGTCGGCACCCGCGAACGCGATCTGGTCGCGCAGGCGGCAGCGCTGGTGCGGGCCGCGGCGCTGACCGATGCCGTGGTGGCGGGCCGGCTCGAGACGATTCCGGCGCGCATCCGTGGACTCGACCGCGCCGAGCACATCGACGCCCACCGCCGCGCCGAGGCCGACGCGATCGCGCGGACGGCCGAGTTCCGGGACGAATTGCGCCGCGCCGGTCACGAGCCCGATGCCGCCCCGATCCGAAACGCTGTGGACGCGGCTGTCCGCGCGGACCTCGAGTCGGCGTACCTCGATGCGTACGCGGATGCGTTGCGCCAGGGCGCTTCTCCGGTAGCCGCGCGCGAGGCCGGCCTCGCGCACCTGCTCACGCACCCGATGTTCGATTCGGCCGACGCGGACTCCGGGCCGACGAAGACCGCGGGCGCGCAATGGGAGGCGGAGCAGCGCCCCCGCTCGCCGGAGGGCATGGACGAGTATGTGCCGTCCTCGCCGGAGGCCGCGCGGGCGGTCGCGGCCTTGCTGCGCGACGAATCCGCGGCCACGCGCGAGGTGATGCGGATCGAAGCCGATTGGGACCGGGTGGTCGACAGGCTGCTCGCGTCGGCGGGCCGGTCCGGCGATGAGCTGCCGAATACCCGGCCCGAGATCCTCGAGGAGTTCACCCGTCACCCCGAACTCGGCGAGACCGATGACGTGCGGGTGCTCGCGGAACTCACCGAACAGCACATCAGCGCCACCGCCGACCGCGCACGCCTGGTCGACGAGATCGCCGACTTCGTCCGCCGAGACCTGACCGGCACCGATGGTCCGCGCGCTCCGCTGCGGGTGGATCGCGACCCGACGGGTGTATTGCATGTCCAGCGCGGCGATGCCCCGGTACGCCCAGACGAGTCATCCCCACCACGATCTGCCGAATCCGATGCTGTCGTTGTCCGGGGTGAGGGCGACCCCGGTGGCGCGGTTGTTCGGGGTGAGGGTGAGCGAGAGGCCGCGGTTGTGCGGGTCGATGCCGAACTCGACAGCGCCCCCGGCGATTCCCTGAGCGATCGCGCCGCCGCGCAGCTGCGTGACCTGACGTTCAACCCGAGGAACTCGGATCTGGTCAAGTGGGCGGTGCACACTCTCGATCGGCTCGGGGTGGACGTGCGGTTCAGCACCGAACCGGATGCCGGTCTCGGCAGGCAGCCGAACGGCAGGCTCGATCTCGGCCCCATCGCGGGATACGACCCGGCCACGAACACCGTGGTGCTGCACCGCAGCGCCGATCCGGCCGAGCTGACACGGGAATTGGTGCGCGGCGCCCGGCTCGCGGAACTGTTCGCCGCCGATGCCGGTGAGCCGCTGCCGCAGCTGACGCTCGGCCGCGACGAATACGTGAAGCTGATGCTGGACCGGGCCGCGGAAGCTCTCGCCCTGTCCTTCCGCGCCGATGCCGATTCGCTCGGCAAGTTCGATCTGAAGCGCCCCGGTGTCACCGCGCTCGAACGAGCCTTCGTCGCCGCATACCAGAACGCGGTGAAGCAGGCCGAGAAGGCGTACTGGAAATCAGGCGTGGTCCGCTCCTTCCCCGCCTACCACCGGGCGGCGTACCGGGCGGGCGTGCGCGCGGTGCGGACACAGCTGGACACGCTCGGACCGCTGGTCGACGGCATTCGCCACAGCGATCATTTCGGGGCGATCTGGGATCGCGCGCACGGCATCGACCCCGGCAGCGCACCCGACAGCACACCGCGCCCAGCGAAGAGCGATCCAGACCATGCGCGCTTGGCCGACCAGCTGGCCGCGGAGATCGAAAGCCTGCGGATGGTGCGCGAATTGGGCACCTACGTGCCGGTCGGGCCCGCCGAGGACGCCTATACCAAGGCGTACGACAAGGCGTATGCCAAGGCCGAGAAGACATTACGGCGCAACCCGGACGGTCCGCCACCGGAGCAGGCGGCGCAGCGGGCCGGCCGCGACGCGCTGGAGAGCTATCTCGATCGCACCGGGGCGGACAAGGCCGAGATCCTGCTCGACGTCATCCGGTCCATGGGCGATCTCGACGGCCCCGGCTGGGGTTTCCCGGCCAAGCCCGCCACCGACTCGACCTCGCTCGACACTCCCGCCGGCGCCGCCGATGCGACCCCCGACCACACCGGTGATCCCGATCTCGTGCGGCGCGTACTGGACCTGGAATACAACGAGGAACCGCACCCGCAGCGCCTGACCGACAGCGTCGCCCGCTACCCGGCCACGCCGGAGAACACCACGCCACGCCTGGTCATCGTCGCCGAACCGGGCGGTCACGTGGACGCGTTGCGTGAGCTGGCCACCAGGTATCCCGAATACACCGATGTGCTGTGGGATCTCACGCACACACTGGAATACAAGAGGGCGGTCCGCGGCCCCGATGGCGAGCCGGTGGGGAAGCCCGTCAACGCTTACACCGCCGAGGGGCCCTACCGACGCCCTCACGGCTACGAGGCCAGGGACGAGATCCTGGCACACTACCTGCGCCTGCGGCAGGACAACCGAACCGCGCTCGGCCTCGGAGAATGGCTCGCGCAGCTGGGCCAGGAGAACTTCAAGCCGCGGCCGAAGAACCGCCCGGGCGGGCGCGGACCCACCCTGTTGCGAGAAGGCGTCGGCGAACGCCCGTTCCGCGACGGTGAAGTGGACCCGACCCATCCGGGCGATGTGGTGAACCGCCTGGCCCGGCGCGAGATTCCGATGCCGACCGAACGGCGGCCGGGCGCGCCATCGCATTACTCGCTGCAGGTCTTCGATATCGGGGCGATGCCTGCCAGCATCAACCTCGCGCCCGACGGCCGCGGCGGTTGGCGAGTGGCGCCACCGCTGGACGGCAGCTCCGGCCAAGCGCTCAACCGGCTGTTCGAAGGCCTGGCCGACACCGACCGGGAACGCCTGGTCGCCCGGATCGTCAAGGTGCTCGAAGACGGTTCGGCCGACCTGTACGACCGCAGCCCGCCGCGCAGTCGATTCGGCAAATTCATCGACGGGCTGCCGTTCCGTTCCGGACGCGATGGTGATTCGAACACCGACCGCCTCGGTGACCCGGTACCGGAATCGGGTAATCGGTCCGAGAACACCGAGCCGGAACCAGGCACCCGGGAAGACCGCGCGCCCGTCGTCGATGAATGGACGCCGCTCACCCCGGCGGAAGTCGGTGACCGCCTCGCATCCGAGCTGCGTGCGCTCCTGGACAACCCCGATCTCGAGGTGGTCGGCTTCGACCGGGCCGGAATCGATCCCGAGTTCGCCCGCGAATACGCCAGGGCCATGGTCGATCTGGCGACCCGATACCCCCAGGTCGAGCTGCGGCGCATCGGCATCGAGGACATGGCGGCGGGCCTGGTCGGCATGACCCGCTCGGCCGAGGACCGCGGCACCGGTGGTCTGGTCACCGACTCGATGACACTCAACACCCGGTTCGCGTCCGACCCGAGCCTGCTGCGGCAGTGGATGACCGACGGGGTCGCCGCCGGCCGTTTCCATCCGTCGGTGCTCAGTCGCCCGGTGTATGCCGCCGTGGCGCACGAGTTCGGCCATGCCCTCGACTACGCCGGCAACCGGGCCGCCAGGGTGATGCTCGACGACACGCTGATCGAGTACTACGTCACCAACCGGCTCGGCACGGGCACGGTCGAGGGCTACGACAACTGGTTGCACGATCAGCTCACCGGCTACGGCTTCGACGCGGCCGGTCAGCTCGACCCGGGCGAGGCGCTGGCGGAGGCGTTCGTCGACGTGGTCCTCAACGGGCGCGACAACGTCGACGACGCGGTGGGCCAGGCCTACGACCTGCTCGTCGGGGCCGCCGAGCGGACGACCGGGGTCGCCGCCCGGCCAGGACGCGACGATCAGGGCGCGGCGGATCGACTCGGCGACCGCGACACCGAATCCGCTGCGGCCGACCGCGAATCCGACCGGATGGCGCACGACGGGATCCAGCCGTTGCGGCCGCCGGGCGAGGACGACACGCCCTACACGCAGGACGCCGAACTGCTCGGCATCGTCGACGACGACGAGTGGTCCGATCTCGATCCGCAGCAGGTCGGTGAGCGGCTGCGCGACCACCTGCGCGAGGTGACCGGCAATCCGGAGTTCGATATCTTCGGCTTCGATCTGCCCGGGCTCAACGCGGTCGTCGTGCGCGATTACGCCCGCGGTCTCGTCGATATGTTCGCGCGGTTCCCGCAGGTCGATGTGCGCTCGGTCGGTATCGCGCGGCTGGGCATCGGGGTGCTGGGCGAGACCGAAGGTATCCGCGACCGCGGCACCGACCCCTGGCACGTCACGTCCATCACGCTCAGCTACGACGACGCGTGCAGCGCCCACGCATTCCTCGACGCGACGCGAAACGGCGTCGACAACGGGCAGTTCACCTCGACTATGCTGCGCCGCCCGGTCTACTACGTCGCCGTGCACGAGTTCGGTCACGCGCTCGACTACGCGGGCAACCTGGTGGCCCGCGATACCGCCGAATCCGAACTGCTCGCGCGTGCGAAAGCCGATCCGGACGGCGATTTCGGCGAATGGCTGCGTCAGCTCAGCGGCTACAGCCTCGACGCGGACGGGATGTTGCGCCCGGGGGAGGCCTTGGCGGAGGCGCTGGCCGAATACCTCGTCGGCGGTGCGGACGAGGCCAATACGCCGGTGCGCATCTTGTACGAGCTGCTGGTCGATGCGGCCCGTGATCCCGCGCCCACCGATACCCCTGCGCCGTCCACGCCGGATCGGATGGCGGTCGACGGTGACCCGGCGGAACCGGACAAATCCGCCGGTCGCGACTCTGATGAGGCAGGCGCCCAAGCGGATTCGGCCGAAGGACCGATCACACCGGACTCGGTGGAACCGCCTCCCAAGGTCACCATCGAGGTCGACGGTCAGCAGGTCGAGGTGCCGGTGCGCGAAGACGGGCCGGACCGGTGGCGCGTCGTTCCGGAGCCGGACGAACCCGAAGCCGCCGACACCCGGTCGCCGCTGCGCCGGGAATGGGATGCGGTCCGGGAGATGATGCCCGGACGCGAACCGCAACCCAAGTACCCGTCCGGGTCGCCGGTCGGTGATTCGGCAGGCCAGGCCGCCCTGCGTGACGGTGTCGCGGGTATCCCGGATCTGGTCGGCCCGCCGCCGCCGGCGCCACCGCCCGCACCGCCGTCTGACGTGCCCCGCATCGAGGCGCCACCGGACGCGGGCCAGCCCGATCCCACGCTGCTGCGCATCGCCCAGCAAGCGCCGATCTGGATCCAGAACCGGGAGATGATCCCGATCCTCGGCGAGCTGTCCGGGCGCATGCGCGGCACCGCAGGCGAGCATCTGCCGATGCGCACCGCCGACGGCGAGGAGTACCGGCCCTGGAACTCCGATGCCGACCCGGATCTCGTGCGCGAGCAGATCGTCTCCGATCACGACGTTCAGCGGATCACGCCGGAAGACGCCAGGCAGGCCTTGCTGGACGCTTTCCCCGGCGCGGATACCGAACAGCGGCAACGGATCATCGACGCGCTGCTCGAACGCGACCTCGTCACCGCCGAGGAAGCCGATCGGCTGGCCGACGAACCGCCGGCCGGCACCCGGCCCCCCGAACCGGCCGGTCCGCCACCGGAAGGGGAATCGCTGGCCGACGCGGCGCAGCGCCTGCTCGGCGCCGACCTGCCCGACGAGAGCTTGCAGACCCTGCGTGAGCTCATCGACGAGCACCAGTACCGCGTCGTGCGGGCCGCCGCCGCGATCGAGGGACTCGCCGCCGCGGCCCAGCGCTTCCATGAGGAACAGACGCTGCCGTTCACGCACGCCGATTGGGACGGGACCCGTCCACCGGAAACCGGGCCGGATCGGGCCGGACTCGACCGTGGCCGCGGCCCGGACCAGCTGGATGGGCCCGACCGCGACGCCGACGACGAGCTGATCGACGACGCACCCCGCCCGAATCGCTTCGCCGAACCCGACCCCGCGGGCCGCGCCGTGCCCTTCGGGGATTGGGTCAGCTTCCTCGACCAGAACCCGATGGGCCGGTTCCGCAACGAGATCATCGCGGCCTTCGGCCACCATCTCGGCCTGCTGGACACCGTGCCGATCGGCAACGGCGCCGACCCGCTGCCGGAATGGGGCGAGGGCGACGAACTCGGCCGCGACCAGGGCCTGCGCCAATTCTTCGAACACGCGCTGCGCCGCGATCAGCTGCGCGACGAACTGGCCACCTGGGCGGCCATGCGCGACCTCGACGTGCGTCAACTCACCCGGGACATGATCGACAGCATCGTGACCGAGTTGCGCGACGCCAACGTCGCACGGTCGGATCGGGTCGCCGAATTCGCCGAGATCGCGCGGCAGCGTTATCCGGACACCGGCGACGGCGACCTCGTCGGCGAGGCGATCGGCGATCAGGTCGTGCGCATTCCGGAGCCGGACGGGCCGGACCGGTTGATCGTCGTCGACGGCGCGCGCGGCAGGCACCAGGCACTCGCGGATGCGCTGGCCTCCGACCCGCAGCTCGTCCGTGACCTCGGCGATGGCCGGCTGACCGTGGATTACCGGGTCGCGCACACCGATTGGGCCGGGCGCACCCACCTCGATCCCGTCGACACCCCGCAGGTGCTGCACCGGCAGGAGACCGTCGACGGCCGCGAACTGTCGGTGACCCTGATCCGTGAGGGCGACGGCCCGTGGCGTCCGATCCCCGTGTCGGATCCGGCGTCCGCCACCGACCCGGCGACCACCGCGCCCCGGCCGCGCGAGGAAATCCTCGCCGACCTCATCCGGGTGATGCACGAGCTCGGGCTCGGCCCGGCCGACGTGCATCCCGACATGATCGATCAGACCGTCGCCGACCAGTTGCTCGACAATGCGGTGCGGGCCGCGCAGATCGAAGGCCTCACCGATTTCACCCGTTCTGCCAACGACATCCAGACCTTCCATGAGGTCGGTGATGCGCGCAGCAGGCTCGCCACCAGGCTCGGCATCCCGCAGATCGAGCTCACCGGCGAGACCATGGGTGACGCGCTCAGCGATACCTCCCAGCGGCGCGGCCTGCGCGCACAGCAGGTCACCGACCTCGCCGGTTACGCCAGGCAGTTGCGTGAGATCGACCCGGCAGCCGTCGACGCCGCCCGCAACCGGCTGGCCGAACGCCTCGTCTCCGACTCCGTGGCGCGTGCGCTGACCAAGGCGAAATTCGCCGAGCGGGCCGGGGTTTCGCTGAAGCACGCCGCGCTGATGCCGCCCGGCCGGGTCGATGTGCCCGGCCAGGGCCGCAAGTTCGCCGTCGACCCCACCGGAATGTCACCGGCGAAGCTCACGACCGTGATCCGTGATCTGGAGGCGCGCGGGCAGGGCGAGCTGGTGCGTGAGGCGCTCACCGAATACGCGAACGCACTACTGGAGCTCGACCCGTATGCCGCCGTGGCGCGCGGCGACCACAGTCGCGACCCGCGCGTCATCGATGGCAGATACCCGATGCACGACCGGGATTCGATGACCGCGCTGCGCGACATCATCGCCGATGCGGTGCGGGCCCGCGGGGCCGACGATTTCGCGCGCGCCGTCGCCGACGCCGCCCGCCGCTCCGACACCGGCCCGTTGCCCAGCGACGATCCCACTCGTCGCCCCACACCCAACCGCGATTGGGCCCGCATCGTCGGCGTCGACCTCGCCGACGCCGACGACGCCACCTTCCGCAAGGTCTACGAGGCCTACCGCGACGGCCGCATCGAAAAGCACGAAGGCCTCAGCCCCGAGAAACTGGCCGCCGAACTCGCCGCCCTGCGCGGCGAAGTGCGCAACCGTGCCGAACGCATCCACGACCTCGCACGGCTCGCCGATGAGTTCTACCGGGCCATGCGCGAGGCGCAGAACGAGGCGAGCGGCGCGCCGAACCCGCGCGCAGATCAGCCCGGCGCGGAACCGGGAGCCGCTGCGCCCGTAGACAATTCGGGCTCCGACCCCGTCGCGGCAGCGGCCGGCGGCAACGTGCCTCCCGGCGGCCCGCCGAAGGCTCCGCCGACGCCGGGCGAGCCGAGCGAGCCCGGTCCTGGTGATTCGGATGGCGCCGGGTCAGGGCGCGGCCCGGGTGATGCGGGCCTTGCCGATTCCCAGCATGGTCCGGGTGAGCCGGAGGATGCCGGCTCGGAGCGCGGTCTCGGCGAGTCCAGTTCGGGTGATTCGGGCCGTGCCGGTTCCGAGCGTGGTCCGGGTGAGCCGGGTGATTCCGGTGCTCGGGATTCGGCACGCGAGCCCGGCGGGGCCGACGATCCCACCCGAAGCGATGCCCCCGGACGCCTGCCGTCCCCGTGGTACGAGCAGCAGCAGATCATCCAGGCCGAGTGGGAAGCCAGGATGGCGGCCGAACACGCCGCGTTCCTACGCGGTCTTGCCGATGCGAACCCGTCCGATCGCTGGGCGGCGCTGCGCGCCGACCAGGCCGAGTGGTCTGCCCGTATGTCTGCCGACCGTGTGCAGTGGTTGCGCGACACCGCCATCCATCCGCTGCCCGAGGACCCCGACACGCCCCCCGAGCCCCCCGCCGCACCCGAAGGCCCACAGCCCCCGGAGGGCCCGGGTTCGTCCCCGGCTGGCCCCGGCGCCCCCCGCCGACCGCAAACCCCGGGCACCGCCGAACCCCCGAAGCCCCCGGCTCCCGTGCCTCCGCAACCGCCGATGCCCTCGGAGCCCCCGGGCCCAGCGGTGCCGCCGCAGCCTTCGCATCCACCGATGCCGTCGCAGCCGCCTGGTCCGCCGGTACCCCCGATGCCCTCGGAACCGCCGGTACCCCCGATGCCCTCGGAACCGCCGGTACCCCCGATGCCCTCGGAACCGCCGGTACCCCCGATGCCCTCGGAACCGCCGGTGCCTCCGATGCCGTCGCATCCACCGATGCCTTCGGAGCCCCCGCAGCCTGTCGCGCTTCCGATGCCGTCCGAGCCCTCTGTTCCGGTGGAGCCGCCGGTGCCCTCGGAACCACCTCGGCCGTCGCACCCGCCGGTGCCGACGCAGCCTCCGCAACCTTCGGAGCCGCAACTACCTGCCCAGTCTGGAGATCCCGCGGTTCCGGGCGCAACGCATGCGCCGGTGCAGGGGCCGGGCACGGCTCAGCACCCTGCGCAGTCGTCGGCCGGGGAGCCGGGTGCGGGCGTGGGGGAGGCGGGTACGACGTCCGCCGATCTGGCGAGCCGCGCCGACGAGACGGAAGGCGGTGCGGCTGAACAGAACTGGGCGGAACGCCCGTTTGCCGATGTGATCGATTTCCTTCGGGAGGTCGCGCTGCGGGATCAGGCCGATCCGGTGCAACTGTCGGACCGCGAACGCGGGTATGTGGCTCGGTTGGCGGAGCTGCTCGGGTTGGGGGAGCGGCTGACGGGGCATCCCGATCCGTTGGCTGCGCTCGCCGAGCTGGCCGAGTTGGCCGACGTGCACGGGTTCCTGGATGCCGCGTTGCATGCGGAGTCGGGTCCGCTGCGGCCGATGCGGTACCCGCAGGACTTCACCCATCCGGCGCCCGACGAGCCAGGGTTGTGGTTCCCGCCGGAGGAAGCGGGGGCCGGGCATCCGCCCGAGCTGCCGGGCGAGGGAGCAGCGCGTAGTGGCAATGTGCTGATGCCGCGGGTGAATCCGATCGCCGACGTCGCCGCCGAGCTGGCCCGCCGGTACGGGATCGGCGACGGCGACCTCGCGGGCGCGCGGCTGGCCGACACCGTCACCG
>NZ_BAFY01000044.1 GCF_000308555.1 Nocardia cyriacigeorgica NBRC 100375
ACCGGCCCGGCTCGTGGAACAGTGGGCCCGGCTGTCCCGGCGCACCATGGCGCCCGAACGCTCGATGACCTTGATCGACCCCACCGGGCGCTGCGCGGATCTGGCCGCGGCGGTCCGTGAGCGCGCCGAGCGGTACGGCGCGTCGGTGACGCCGTTCGAGGGCGCGCCCGTCGATGGCGCGAACACCGTTGTGCTGCTGCTGCCGCCGAGCGCGGCGGATACCGAGACGGCCGCGGTCGAGGAGTTCGCCGCGTTCGCGACCGACCAGCGATGGCGCGCCGCGCTCGGGCCGCAGGTGTCCGAATGCTGGCTCGTGACGGCCGGTGCGGAAGCGGTGGCCGACGACGATATCCCCGGGTTGGCGACGGCGGCCGCCGCGGCGGCGTTCCGCTGTGCCGCGCTCGAGCACATCGGCGTGGCGTTCCGCCATCTCGATCTGCCCGCGGACTATCCGGACGCCCCGATGAAGACCTCCGCCGATCGCGTGCTCGAGGCGGTGCACTTGACGGGTGAGCCGGAGCTGGCGGTGCGCGCGGGCGGGCTGCATGCCAAGCGGATCGTGGTGGCCGACGCGGCCGAGATCACCGGCCCGGACCTGTCCGAGGTGCTGATCCTCGGCGGCACCGGGCATGTCGGCCTGGAGTTCTGCGCGGAGCTGGTCCGCGCGGGCGCCGAGCGCATCACGCTGGTCAGCCGGCGCGGTGAGACACCCGCCGTCACGGCGAAACTCCGCGCCATCCGCTCGCTCGGCGCCACCGAGATCGCGGTGGTATCCGGTGATCTCACCGATGCCGACACCATGGCCGAGCTCGCGGCCCGATACTCCGGAAACCCCGTGACGCTGCTGATGCACGCCGCGGTCGACTATGTGTATTCGACGGACGCCGACGCCGATGCGGCGGCCCGATCCGCCGCTGCCAAGGTGATCGGGTTCGCCGCCGTCCTGCGGGCGCTCCCACTGACCGACGACGCCACCGTCCTGCTGTGTTCCTCCTTCGCCGCCTCCTTCGGCGGCTGGGGTCAAGCGTTGTACGCGGGGACCAACCGCATGCTCGACGCGATGGCATCGGCGCTGCGCGCCGGCGGCCGGGCCTGCGCATCGGTGCAGTGGGGTCTGTGGGTGCTGCCCGCCGAAGCCGACGCCGCCGTGCACGCCCGCATCGAGGGTTCGGGCCTGCTGCCGATGGATGCCGGGGCCGCCGTCACCGCCGGTCTGGCCGAGCCGAACGGCAACAGCCTCGTGCTCGCCGCCGACTGGGCCAGGATGCGCGAAGTCGCCGAGACCGTCGGGCTGGGCGCGGTGTTCGCGCCCGCCTTCGACGTACTCGTGGAGACCACCGCGCAGCCGGTCACCGCCTCGCCGGCGCCGGCGCCCGAGCAGGAGCAGGTGAGCGCCGCCGAACCCGAGGCCGCCACACCGGCGGACGCGGATTTCAGCGAACTGATCCGCCGCGAACTCGACCGCGTGATGTTGTCCGACGGCAGCGACCGGATCGACGGCTCGGTCCCGCTGGTGTCGCTGGGCATGGACTCGCTCCAGGCGCTCGACCTGCGCAAGCGGCTCAAGGCGGAACTGAATCGGGATCTGCCGGTCGCCGCCATTCTCGGCGGCGCCTCCCTGGACGAGGTCGTCTCACTGATGTCCGAGAACGAAGGCTGAGGAGCCCGCCTGTCATGCCGGAAACCGAACAGACGCGCCCGCGCATCGAGGACGTCCTGAGCCTGAGCCCGCTCCAGGAGGGCTTGTTCTCACTGGCGAAGGTCGCCGAGGCGGCCGACCTGTACAACATGCAGTTCGTCATCGAGCTCGGCGGCCCGGTCGACCTGCCGCTGCTGCGCCGCAGCGCGGAGGAGATCCTGCGCCGTCACCCCAATCTGCGTGCGGCGTTCTGGGATCGGGACCTGCCGAAGCCGGTCCAGATCGTGCCCGCCGCGGTGACGCTGCCGTGGTTCGAGCGGGCCGCCGCCGATGAGCGTGAACTCGCGGCCGTCATCGAATCCGAGGCGCGCTACAGCTTCGACCTCTCGCGCGGGCCCGCATTGCGCATCGTGGTGGTCAGCCCGCCGAGCGGACCGCGCCGGATGATCGTCACCGCCCACCACATCCTGATGGACGGCTGGTCGCTCGGTGTGTTCTTCCGCGAGCTCTTCGCGATCTATCAGGCCGGCGGATCCGCGGCGGCGTTACCCGCCCCGCGGCCCTACCGGGACTACATCGGCTGGCTGGCCGCCCGCGACGGCGAGGCCACCCTGCGGGCCTGGTCGCAGTACCTGGCCGAGGCCGAACCCTTGATCGTCGCCGATCGTTCCGACGCCCCGGTGAACACGATCGTGCCCACCGTCGAGAAGGTGGCGCTCGACCGCGCCGACACCGAACGGGTGCGGCAGTGGGCGCGCGCGAACGGTCTGACGATGAATACGGTGGTCCAGTTCGCCTGGGCCGTGGTGCTCGGCCGGATCACCGACCGGCGCGACATCGTCTTCGGCACGACCGTCTCCGGCCGGCCGGAGGAGCTCGCCGGCGTGGAGACCATGATCGGCCTGTTCATCAACACCATCCCGGTGCGTGTGCGGCTGGATCAGCTGACCGGTCCGGCGGGACCCGCCTGCGCGCAGTTGCAGCGCGATTCGGCGACCATGCGTGAACTGGGGTATGCGAGCCTGTCGGCCATTCAGCGCGCCGCCGGTCGCGGCGCGTTGTTCGACACGCTGTTCGTCTACGAGAACGCCCCCGTCGCCGATGTGCTCGACGAGATCACCACCACCGACGGGACCACGTTCCGTCCGGTCGCCTCGGAAAGCATGACGCACTATCCGCTGGCCGTGGTGTCGTATCTGCTCGACGGCGAGCTCACCGTGGTCATCGAGGCAGTGGCCGCGATGCTCGGCGAGCTGTCGCCCGCCGACCTGGCCGCCAGGCTCGTCTCGGTGCTCGGCATGCTTCCCGATCTCGGTGCGGCGGGCCAGGACGCGATCGACGTCCTGCTGCCGCACGAGCGCCCGCGACCGCCCGCGACCCCGGCCGCCGACGTGCTCGGTGTCACGGTGGCCGAACTGTTCGCCCGGCAGGTGGCCGCGACCCCCGATGCGCTCGCGCTGAGCACCGAACGGGAGCGCTACACCTACCGGGAGCTGTCGGAGGCCGTGCTGCGGGTAGCCGGTGGTCTGGCCGCCCGTGGTGTCGGCCCGGAGGACGTGGTGGCGCTGGCGATGCCGCGCTCGGCGCGCTCGATCGTCGCCATCCTCGGTGTGCTCGCGGCGGGAGCCGCCTATGTTCCGGTGGATGTCGCGTTGCCCGCCTCGCGTATCGAATCCATTCTCCGGCAGTCGGATCCGGTATTGGTGCTGACCGATGACGCGGTGGTCCCGCTGCCGGACGGCCTGCCGACGACACCGTTCGAAACCGTGGCCGCCGCCGCACCCTTGGACGCACCGCGCGACGGTCATCCGCAACAGTCCGCCTATCTGATCTTCACCTCCGGATCCACCGGTGAACCGAAGGGCGTGATCGGGACCCACGCGGCGCTGGCAAGCTATTTCGCCGACCACCGCGACCGCGTCTACCGGCCCGCCACCGCCCGGCTCGGCCGGCCATTGCGCATCGCGCACGCGTGGTCGCTGAGCTTCGA
>NZ_BAFY01000043.1 GCF_000308555.1 Nocardia cyriacigeorgica NBRC 100375
ACCTGTTCGCTCGCGCACTGTATTTCCGGCCCGACGGCAAGGTCAGCGAAGGCGAGCGCCGAATGGCCGGCGGCTCGGACGGCTGGCATCTCGGCGTGTTCCACGTCGAGACCGACGCCGACCTGCACGCCGACCACTGGGAGATGCATCCGGACTCCGAGGAAGCGGTCTGCTGCCTGTCCGGCTCGCTGCATCTGTACCTGCGGCCCGAACGCGACGGTGAACCGGAAACCACCGTCCACCTCACCGCGGGCATCGCGACCATCGTCCCGCGCGGCCGCTGGCACCGCCTGACGCTGGACGAGCCGAGCGACATCATGTCGATCGGCGTGCGCGAAGGCAGCAAGCTCGAGCGCGTCGCGGGGTAGTCCAGACCGTGGCGCTGCGGGTCTTGCGCCGCGGACATCCGGGTCGGCCGGCACGCCATGCCCGATGGTGGCGCGCCGGCCGGCCTCAGGTCATCAGCATCCGGTGCCGACGAAGTTGCCGATCTCGCAGATGGATTCGCTGCTCAGCTTCCAGGTGCCGTCGATCAGCTTCCACGACATCGGGAAGGTCCAGGGCTCATAGCCTTCGGCGGAGGTGAGCAGCGTGGCGCTGAGGGTGTCGCCGTTCTCGGAAACCGGGCCGATCACGTCCCAGCGGAAGGTCGGCGCCATCGCCATCAGGGCGGAGGCACGATCGAAGGTGGGCAGGGCGGCCTCGCCGGTCTCCAGCTCGGCGGCACGGGTGGCGCGCGCGGCGTTGACATCGAAAGCCACCGCGAGCTTCGCCCGGAGTTCGCCGGTGCCGAGGGCTGCGGTGCGGGCCGGTGCGGTCAGCGGCGCGGCCTGGGCGATCGAGGTCGTCGCGACGGTGCCGAGGGCACCGGTCAGGCCGGCGGTGGCCAGGGCGAGAGCGCCAAGCTTCAAACGGAGGCTCATGTGTCTATCCAATCTTTCCGTGCCGGGGTCGTCGGGAGTCGGCACGCCGTCACTGTAAGGTAAGCCTATGCGAATTTGAAGTCCGCGCACGCGGCGGGCTCCCGCATCACCGGGGTTCACGCCCAGGTCACGCCCACATCGGGCAAGCACGGGATCGAGTAAGGTTACCCTATGCTAAGGTCGCAGGGCTGGTTTTCCGGCTCCCCCGTGATCTGCGCGGTGGAGGGCGGCGACCGGCACAGCGATTACCGGATGCAGGAGCCGTGTCATGCCGAAACCCCTTGGCTGGATTCGAAAATTTCATAAGCCGGCCGCGGAGAACAGCCCGCTGCTGCTGATGTTTCCCCATGCGGGCAGCGGCGCCTCCGCCTATCGCAGCTTCTCCAAGGCCCTGAGCGAGCACTTCGAGGTGATCGTCTTCCAATATCCGGGCAGGCAGGATCGGGCCGGCGAACCGCCCGCCGAGACACTGCCCGAACTGGCAGCCGGAGCCCTGAGCGCGTTCCTCGAGTCGGAATACCACCGCGGCGCGCCGTTCTCGGTCTTCGGGCACAGCATGGGCGCGGTGACCGGATTCGAATTCGTCCGGCAGGCCGAGGCGGCCGGGCTCCGGGTCGAGCTGCTCTGCGCGTCCGGTGCGGTGGCTCCGTTCCGTGTGGTCGATATGCCCGCTCACCCCACCGAGGACGAGCAGCTGCTCGATCACCTCGCGGCCCTCAACGGCACCGGGACCGACGTGCTGGCCAGCCGGGAGATCATGCGCATGACCCTGCCCGCGCTCAAGGCCGACTACGCCGCCTTCGACCGCTACGACTGCGGGCCGGATGTGAAAATCCAGGCGCGGATGCACATTCTGGGCGGCTCCGACGACGAACACGTCACCGCCCGCCACCTGCGGGACTGGGCACAGCACAGCGACCGCGACGTCACCGTCAGCCTCTTCGACGGCGGGCATTTCTATCTGAACGACCATGTCGCGGACATCGCCGACCTGCTCGCTTCGGAAATCCTCTCCGCGAGATAGTTCGCGATCCGCACGTTAGGTTTGGTATGGCACGACCGTTTTCAGGGGACGCTGATCCTGTGGTGATCGCCGGCGCGGCGATCGAGGCGCCGGGGGGGATCGACGATCTCGACAACTTCTGGGCGGCGCTTGCCGAATCACGAGAATTGCTCGGGCCTTTTCCGCGCGATCGAGGCTGGCCGCTGCGCGAGGTCTTCGCCCTCGACCGCACCGAAGGCTGGGGCAAGGTTCCCGATGCCGGCGGATTCTTGCACGGCGCAGCGGAGTTCGATCCGCAGTTCTTCGGCATCACGCCACGTGAGGCGATCGCCATGGACCCACAGCAACGAGTCGCGCTGCGGGTCGCCTGGCGGGCCATCGAAAATGCGGGCATCAACCCGGACGAGCTGGCGGGCGCCGAGGTCGGTGTCTTCATCGGCGGATCGGTCACCGAATACGGGCCCGGCGTCGGCGAAGTCAACGAGTTCTCGGGTCACCGTGTCGTCGGTACCGCGCTCGGTGCGCTGTCCGGCCGCATTTCCAACGTGCTCGGACTCATGGGGCCATCGGTCACCGTCGACACGGCCTGCGCGTCCTCGCTGACCGCGCTGCATCAGGCCGCCACGGCTATCCGCGCGGGTGAGTGCGAGTGGGCGCTGGCAGGCGGGGTCTGCGTCATGGGCTCACCGGGAGCGTTCTACGAGTTCGCGAAGAACAATGCCCTGGCCGAGGACGGTCATCTGCGGGCCTACTCCGCCACGGCGACGGGCACGCTGTGGGGCGAGGGCGCGGGTGTGGTGGTGCTCGAGCGCGAATCACGAGCGCGCGCCGAAGGCCATCGGGTCTACGCCAGGCTGCTCGCCACTCGGGTCAACCACAACGGCAAAGGCGCCGCCATCGCGGTACCCAGCGCGAACGCACAGGAAAAGGTGGTGCGCCGGACGATCGAGGCCGCCGGGATCGATCCCGGCCTGATCGGCCTGATCGAAGGGCACGGCACCGGCACGCCGGTCGGGGACCCGCTCGAGCTGGCCGCGTTGCGCGACACCTACGGAACCGATCCTTCGCATGGACCGAGGCTCGGATCGGTCAAGACCAATCTGGGTCACGCCCAAGCCGCCGCGGGCGCGCTCGGCCTGATCAAGGTCCTGTTGTGCGGCGCCAACGGTCAGATCGCGCCCACCTTGCACGCGGCCGATCCCACTCCCGCCATCGACTGGGACAGCACCGGCCTGCGGCTGGCCACCACGCTGGAACCGTGGCAGGCCACCGACGGCTACCGCTACGCCGCGGTCTCGTCGTTCGGCGTCGCAGGCACCAACGCCCACACCATCCTGGCCATGCCGCAGCTCGACGATTACTCCCAGCGGGGCGACATGCCGGAGGTCTCCCATGCCTGATTACCGCCTGCCCAACGGCGCCACGCCGGTCCTCATCTCCTCCGATACCGCCGAGGGTGTCGGCGCCGAAGCCGCCGCGCTGCTCGACTATCTGCGGCAGCGACCGCAGGTATCCCTGGACGCGGTGGCGGACATGCTGTTTCGCACCAGGTCCGCGCGGCGCCGGCGCGCGTTGGTGCTGGCCGGCTCGCGCACCGAGTTGCTGGAGGCGCTGGCGGCGATCGCGGCCGATCGCGCGCATCCGGCCGTGATCTCGAGTTCCGGGGCCGCGGCGCCGCGCCGCATCGGGTTCGTCTTCCCCGGACAGGGCAGCCAGCGCCCCGGAATGGGCAAGCTGTTCTATGAGGCATCGCCGGAATACCGGGCCGAAGTCGACGCCTGCGCCGCGATCCATCTGGAACGCTACGGCCACAGTCAGCCCTTGGCTTATCTGCTCGGCACCGAGGGCGGCTACCAGGACATCGTGTGGGAGGTCCAGCCCGCGCTGATGTTCCATATGGCCGGGCTGGCCGCGATGTGGCAGGCGCACGGCGTCCAGCCGCGCGTCACCATCGGACACAGCCAGGGTGAGTTGGCCGCGGCCTGGGTATCGCGGGCGATGACCCGCCGCGATGCCGTGCTGGCGGTGACCCACCGGGCACGCCTGGTCGACGATCTGTGCGAAGAGGGCCGGTACTCGATGGCGGTGCTCGGCATGGACCGTGAGGAATGCGAGGCGCTGCTCGCCCGCAACTCCGGCTGGGCGGAGCTGTCGGTGGTCAACTCCGCCCATATCCTGGCCATCGCCGGCGATCGCGACACCATCCTCGAGATGGTGGAAACCGCCTCCGCGCAGGGCAAATTCGCCAAGGAGATCAAGGTCGCCTACCCGGCGCACACCTCCTACCTGATCGGCGTGCGGGAGGAGATGGAGGCGATGCTCGGCGACGAGATGAGTTCGCCGACCTTCGGCCCCACCGAGATCACTTGCTACGGGGCGACTCTCGGCGGCCCGATCACCCCCGACATCACCCACCGGCAGTACTGGTACTGGAATCTGCGCAACCGGGTCCGATTCGACCGGGCCATCATCGGCGCGGCGAGCGAGGTGGACACCTTCATCGAGGTCGCCGACCATCCGACATTGCAGCTGGCCATCCAGGAGAACCTGGCCGCGGTGCCCGGCGGCCCGCACGATTTCCAGGTTCTCGGCACCTCGCATCGCACCGCGACCAGCCTGGCGGAATTCACCAGGAATCTGGCGACTATCGCGGTCAACGACCTGAACTACGACTGGAAAGCGCTGCGGGTACCGGACTCGCCGACCCGGCTGCCGCTGCCGAACTTCCCGCACACCCGGATGAATTCGCGGCACCTGTGGGCGCCGTACCGGGATGAGACGGGCACCGCCTCCGCCGCCGAGGTCGC
>NZ_BAFY01000042.1 GCF_000308555.1 Nocardia cyriacigeorgica NBRC 100375
AGGTATGCCGATTACACCAACTTCGATGGCACGCCCGAAGGCTTCGCGCACAAATCCGAGGTGCTGCGCAAGCACTGCGCGGAGGCGGGGACCGACTTCGAGGCCATCACCCGCACCGCCGACTTCAACATCGCCATCGGCCGCACCGAAACCGAGGTGCAGCAGCGGCTGGACAAGTTGCGCGACCATCTGGCCCGGTTCGCCCCGCCCGAGCAGGTGGACGCCTCGTTGAGCGCGTTCGTCGGCATGCCTGGAGTCGGCACGGTCGAGCAGGTGATCGCCAACCTGTCCGAGCTGCGCGATCTCGGTATGGAGTACGCGATCTGCTATTTCGCCGAGGCCGCCTACGACCTGTCCGGGATCGAGCTGTTCGAGCGCGAGGTGATTCCGGCGCTGCGCTGAGACGTGCCGCTCGGCTAGGCGATCGTGGTCTGCCAGACGATCGCCGCGGCCAGCGCGCCCGCGCCGTTGACCGACCAGTGCAGCGCGATGGGCGCGAGCAGGCTGCCGCTGCGGTGGCGCAGCCAGGTGAACACCACACCGGCCGCCGCGGTGGCCGCCACCGCCAGCGCGATGCCGGCGATCTGCCCGGCCACGCCGCCGCCGACGATCTCGGACAAGCCGCGGTTGCCCGAGGTCAGGCCGAGCGAGGAGGCGATATGCCAGAGGCCGAACAGCAGCGAACCGGCGGCGAATACCCCGCGAGCACCGTAGACGCGGCCGAGCGTGCCGTGCAGGACGCCACGGAAGGCCAGCTCCTCGGGGATCACCGTCTGGAGCGGAATGATGATCATCGAGGCGATGAGCGCACCGGAGATGGTGGCGTAGCGGTCGGCCATGAAGAACGGCCGGGTGATCGGCAGCGCCGCACCGATGGCGACCACCGCGAGCACCACGCCGACGGCGGCCAGCGCGTAGAGCGCGCCGGTCTTCCAGTGCCGTCGCGACAGGCCCAGCTCCGACCAGCCGAGACCACGCCTGCGCATCATGGTCAGCAGGACGACGGCCGCTACCGGAACGGTGACGATATTGGCCCAGGCGGTGGTGAAATGCGCGATCAGATTGGTACCCGCCAGCACCGCGACCACGACGGCTACATCGAGGTAGGCGTGGATCTTGTGGCGGCGGACCGGTGCCGCGGAGTCGAGGTCGGTGGAGAGCATCGCCGATAGTGTACGGAGCGTTCCTGTGCGTTCTCTGGGACGGCGATACTGATCACCCTTCGCTGTGCCAGCCGTCCGGATCGGTCCAGGCCTGGAGCGTGCGCCGGGTCTCGAATCGTCGGGGTTCGCCGCTGATCGGGTCGGTGAATTCGATCGCGGATGCCAGCAGTTGCAGCGGGCGGGTGAAATCGTTCACCGGTTTGTCGGTGATCACCGGATAGAAGTCGTCACCGAGGATCGGGATGCCGAGCGAATTGAGGTGCAGCCGCAGCTGATGGGTGCGGCCGGTGTGCGGGTACAGCCGGTAGCGGCCGAGTCCGTCGCGGTGTTCGAGCAGTTCGATCCTGGTCTCGGCATTGGGTTCGCCCGGCACCTCCTGCGCGGCGAGCACGTGTTTTTCCTTGATGATCCGGCTGCGCACCGTCCGCGGCAGCTCGAGCGCCGGATCGTAGGGGGCGATGGCCTCGTACTCCTTGCCGACGGTGCGCTTGTGGAACATGGTCTGGTAGGCGCCGCGCCGAGTGGGATCGATCACGAACAGCACCAGACCTGCCGTCGCCCGGTCCAGGCGGTGGGCCGGGATCAGGTCCGGCAGGTCCAGCTCGCGCCGCAGCCGGACCAGCGCGGTCTGCAGGATGTGCTGGCCACGCGGGATGGTCGCCAGGAAGTGCGGTTTGTCCACCACGAGCAGGTGCTCGTCGCGGTGCACGATGGGAATGTCGAAGGGCACCTCGGTTTCGGCGGGCAGGTCCCGGTGGAACCACACCGCGCCACCCGGAACGTACGGTGCGTCGGGGGCGATCGGCCCGTCCAAATCGACGATGCCGCCCTCGCGCAGCAGCTCATCGATGCGGGCGGCGGGCACCCTCGGCAGACGATGCACCAGATGGTCGCGGATCGTCGCCCATTCGCCGTCTTCCGGCAGCCGCAGCCGAGCCGGATCCAAGCCGTACCGCTTCGGCAGCGGCGGCTGCTGCCTTCTTCTCATCGGTGACGACAGTAGTCGACGGTCCTGGTCAGAAGCCGCGGAGCCGGTCCGGGGTGATGCGCACCGGCACCGAATACTCCTCGAAGAACTGCTCGCGCGTCATCGAGATGCTCGCCAGGCCCTCGGTGTATTTCTCGACATAGGCCTCGATCTCCTCGGGAGTGGGAGTGGCCTCGTCCACGCGGGCGGTCCCGGTGAGGACCACCACGTCCCCGCCGGATTCGGTGCTGTTGAGGTTGAGCGAGACCCGCGGATTTGCCGCCGATATTGCGCAGCTTGGGCCGGTCGGGCTGGCTGAACAGCAGGAATTCGCCGTCGCGCCAGAGGAACCACACCGGGTTCGGCTGCGGGGTGCCACTCGGGCCGACGGTCGTCAGCCAGACGACCTGTTCTTCGGCCAACCGGCGGGCGGCCTTCGTTCCGAATTCTGTTGTGGTGTCGATCAGTTGCTCGGATCCGGTGGTCATGTTGGTCTCCTCGATCGCGGCGTCGTTGTCGAGCGTCAACAGTGTGGCCTGGCACGCGATTCCCCGCCAGGGGCGGACCCACCCGTGACCGAGGGGTGAGGTGGCCGGCGGCGCGACCGCGACATGTAAGGTAAGCCTATGCAAACGCGGGAGAGTAGTGCATCCTGTGTGTCGGCAGCATGCGTTGGGTCGACGTCGTCGCACGGTGGCGCGGGAATCCGGTCGGTGGCCGCGGTCGCGGCTGCGCGCCCATGACTGTGGCCGTCGAGAGAGTGGGAGAACCAGTGGACAGACTTGTCGTAGTCGGTGCCGGACCGAAGGCGATGGCCGTTGCGGCCAAAGCGCACGTGCTGCGGACGCTCGGCTTGCCTGCCCCACACGTGACAGTGGTGGAACCGCATGCGGTGGGCGGTAATTGGCTGGCCAGCGGCGGCTGGACCGACGGCAGGCACCGGCTTGGCACCAGCCCGGAGAAGGATCTGGGCTTCCCGTACCACTCCACCTGGGCGCGTGGCCACAATCAGGCGATCAACCAGGCCATGATGGCCTTCAGCTGGACCTCTTTCCTGGTCGAACGCGGTACCTACGCCGAATGGATCGATCGGGGCAGGCCGAGTCCGCAGCACAATGTCTGGGCCAAGTACCTGCAGTGGGTCGCCCGCAAGATCGATCTCGACCTCGTCACCGGGCGGGTCCGCAAGATCTCGGCGGCGGCCGACGGCTGGCTGGTGACGGTGGCCGACGCCGACGGCGAGGTCAGCGAAATCGACGCCGACCGGCTCATGATCACCGGTCCAGGTAACAGCAGGCGCGCGCTGGCCGAGCATCCGAAGGTGCTGAGCATCGCGGATTTCTGGGACCTGGCCGGAAAGCGCAAACTGCCGGTTTCCTCGCGGGCCGCGGTGATCGGCGGCGGCGAGACGGCGGGCTCGGCCATGGACGAGCTGGTACGCCACGACGTGCTCACCGTTTCGGTCATCTCGCCGGCCGCCACCATCTACACCCGTGGCGAGAGCTACTTCGAGAATTCACTGTTCAGTGATCCGGCCAAGTGGCGCGCGCTGAGCCTGGACGAGCGCCGCGATGTGGTTCGCCGCGCCGACCGTGGTGTGTTCTCGGTGCGGGTGCAGGAATCGCTGATGGCCGACAACCGGGTGCATCACCTGCAGGGCCGGGTGGTCCGGGTGGCCGAACAGGGCGACGGCGTGGCGCTCACGCTGCGCAACGAGCTGCGCCCGGATCAGGTGCACACCTTCGATCTGGTGGTCGACGCCACCGGCGGCCAGGCGCTGTGGTTCCTGGATCTGTTCGACACCGACGCCGCCGATCTGGTCGAGCTCGCGATCGGCGGGCCGATCACCCAGGCTCGGGTGGAGGCCGCGATCGGCCACGATCTGTCGGTCGAGGGGCTGGACGCCAAGCTGTATCTGCCCAATCTGGCCGGTTTGGCGCAGGGGCCGGGTTTCCCGAATCTCAGCTGCCTCGGCCAACTTTCGGATCGAGTATTGGCCACCACCACGACGGCCGCCGGCGCCGCGGAACGTGAGTCGGTGCGCTCGGCCAGGCCCTCGAGGTAACCACCAGGGCCGGTAGGCTAGGCTTGCCTTACTTGGCATCGAGGATGAGGGTTTTCGGTTATGCGTATCGTTTCGTTCGGCTTCCAGACCTGGGGTCGCAAGACTTTGCAGGCTCTGATCGATTCGGAGCACGAGGTCGTGCTGGCCGTCACCCATCCCGCCAGCGAGCACTCCTACAAGGGCATCTGGTCGGATTCGGTCGAGGAGTTGGCCCGTGAGCACGGCATTCCGGTGCATGTGACCGAACGGGCCGACGAGGAGACCATCGACCTGGTCAAGCGGGCCGAGCCGGACGTCATCGTGGTGAACAGCTGGTACACCTGGATGCCCGCCGAGCTCTACGACATGCCGCCGCACGGCACCCTGAACCTGCACGATTCGCTGCTGCCCAAATTCACCGGCTTCTCCCCGGTGCTCTGGGCGCTGATCAGCGGCGAGAGCGAGTTCGGCCTCACGGTGCACCGGATGGACGAGCAGCTCGACACCGGCGACATCCTGGTGCAGCGTTCCCTTCCCATCGGCCCCGACGTCACCGGTACCGAGCTGGTGCTGGCCGGCATGGAACTGATTCCCGGCGCGGTGCACGAGGCCCTGGACGCGATCTCCTCCGGTACCGCGGTCTGGCGGCCGCAGAACAAGGAAGAGCGCACCTACTTCCACAAGCGTTCCGAGCGCGACAGCCGCATCGACTGGAATTGGTCCGCGGTCGACCTGGAACGTTTTGTGCGCGCACTGTCCGCGCCGTACCCCCGCGCCTTCAGCTACTACCGCGGCGAAAAGGTCGAAATCCTCGCCTCGCGAGTGTCGGCGGCCCGCTACGGCGGCACGCCGGGCCGCGTCATCGTGCAGGAAGAGGGCGGCACCGTGGTCTGTGGCCCCGACGCGTTCCGCGGCGGCAATCACGGCCTGGTGATCACCGCGGTTCGCACCGCCGACGGCGTCGAGCACGATGGCGCCGAATTCTTCCGTCGCGGTGGGTATCTCACCGATTCGCCGGTCTAGACGGCGGAAGCGAGCCAGACAGTCAGCGGCGTAGAGCCAGTGCGGTGCCGGAGGTAGTCATGTCGACCATTGCCAATGATGCGGCGAGCCCGCGAGCACACCGGTCCGGCATCGAGCGATCGGGCACCGACCTCCTGCGTAAGCGTGCGCTGTTCGAACCTCGCCGCGGCACCGTCCGTGCCCACCTCGAGTCGCTGTGCGTCGATGGCGGTGGTCGGCAAGGTTTACCCGGGTCGCCCCGACCGCACACTGTTACCTTCGCGATCACGCCCGACCTGCGCCGTCGGCTCGGCGCGGCAGCAGAAGCCGGTGGTGCCTCGGAATTCCCGCTGTATCAGGCCGCCGTCGCCGGAGTGCTGCACGCCCTCGGAGTAGACAGCGATCTCGTCATCGTGGAATCGGCGGCCGGGCAAGCCGTTTCGACGTCGGCCGGACCCGGCGAGCACGGCGGGCAAACGTGGCTGCTGCGGACCGGTTCCGCAGGCGATCCGAGCCTGGCCGACCTGCTGGATCGCGCTCGCGCGGCGACCCCGGCCGCGCTTCGCGCACCGGAGTGGACCGTCGGTTCCGGCCCGGAGCTCGGCAGTGCGATCTCGCGGGCAGTGATCTATGAGGCGAACGGACTCGCCCGGTTCGGCGACGCCGATGAGGCACGGGCGCCCGGTCCGGATGGCGCAGCGCTGCGTTTCCAGTTCGCCCCGGCCCCGGACGGCGCGCTCGAGGTGCGGCTGGTCGCCGACGCCGGCCGCTACGATCCCGCGACCGCCGACATGCTCGCCCGCTACCTGCGAAATGTGCTGGAGCAGTTCGCCGATGCGCCCAGCCGGCGGGTCAGCGAACTGCGCCTGATGACCTCGGCCGAGCGGGACCGTGTGCTCGGCGAATGGTCGACCGGTGTCGATCCCGCCGATCTGCGCGGCCTCGCCACCGTGTTCCGGCACGGCCGGGCCGTCCCCGGAGTCCGGACGGCCCTGCGCCACGGCGGCGTCGCGCTCACCTACGGCGAACTCTTCGACCGGCTCGGTGAATCCGGCACCGCCGCGGCGGACGACTCCGTCGTGGATCGATTGATCGAGCAGCTCGCCGGGCTCATCCCGGCCGCCCCCGTATCCCCACCGACGGGCCGGTACGGCGCCGAGCCCGCCCAGCGGTTCGTCGGCCCCGTCGCGACGGCCCGACTCGGTCCATCGACCTTTCCGGTCGACGCCCTCGTGGCCGCCATCGCCGATCGGCGTTGCGTCGCCGCCGACCGCCGCCGCGCCGATACCGATCCGGCTCGCCGCCGCGCCGATGTGCGGCTGTTCGCACTCGATCCCGATGACGCGCAATCGGTGGTGGATCTGCTCGCCGCGCTGACCGATGGCGCGACGCTCGTGCTGGCGACGGCCGCGCAGCGCACCGATCCGGTGGCGCTGGCCGAGCTGATCGTCGAGCACGCGGTCACTCAGGTGATCGCGGCACCGCGGTTATTGGCAGATCTTGCCGCCTGCGATACCGGGCCGCTGCCGACGGTGCAGCGGTGGGACGTCGCCGGGATCGGGTGGTCCGCGGAGCTTTCCGAACGACTGCGGCAGCTCGCGCCGGATTCGGTGGCCACCTGTTCGTATCGGGTGCCCGGGTATCTGGGTGCCGCGGCGCGGGGTTCCCTGCGTGATGGGGACCGGGTGCGCCCGGTGCCGGGGGCGCGAATTCTGCTGCTCGACAAGCGGTTGCGGCCGGTCGCGCCCGGCGTCCTCGGTGATGTGCACGTCGGCGGAATCGCGCTGGCCGCGGACGCGGTCGTGGCGGAACGGGCGGGCGCTTTCATCGACGATCCGTTCGAGCCCGGGGGCCGGCTGTTCCGCACCGGTGACACGGCCAGGTGGACCGCCGACGGACGCCTCGTCTTCACCCGAGGTTAGGCTTGCCTATTATCGACCGGCAGAGGTCGGGGTTGACCGCAAGGAGTACGCAATGACATTGGCACGAACCACGGCGCGGCGCGGCCTGCTCGCGCGGCTGGGATTGGCTGCGATAGCGACGGCGCTCGCCGTTTCGGTGGCGGCCTGCGGCGCCGACTCCGGTAGTGGCGACGGCGCAGGCGTCACCGTCAAGCACGGCCTCGGCGAGACCACGGTCGAAGGCACTCCTGAACGCGTTGTCGCGCTGGGCAACCAGTGGCTGGACGCGACGCTGGCGCTCGGGGTGACACCGGTCGGCTATGCCGACAGCGTCGCCATCCTCGCGGGCCAGGAGAAGGCGCCGTGGGCGCCCGACTCGCTGCTGGAGGCCACCGCGTTGAAGCAGGGCTCCGACCTCGCCGAGCAGATCGCGGCGCTGGAGCCCGATCTCATCCTGGTCCCGGCCTTCCTGGTCGATCAGGCCATGTACGACAAGCTGTCCAAGCTGGCGCCGACCATCGGCCCCGTCACCGAGGGCGCGCAGGTCGACCTGTGGACCGACCAGGTGAGCACCCTCGGCAAGGTGCTGCACAAAGAGGATCAGGCGAACAAGGTGATCGCCGACGTCGATGCCAAGGTGGCTGCGGTCTCCGACAAGTATCCGAACCTGGCCGGCAAGACCTTCCTCACCTGCATGCTGACCGGGCCGTCGCAGCTCATGGTGCTCGCCGACCCGAAGGATGGCTCGGCGAAGCTGTTCAACGATCTGGGTCTGAGCATTCCGCAGAACATCGTCGCCGAGGCTCCCGAAGGTGGCAGGCTGGCGCTGTCACCGGAGCGTCTCGACGACCTGACCTCCGACATCCTGATGTGCGGCGCCATGCCCGCCTATGAGCAGAAGTTCAAAGAACTGCCGGGCTACAACGATCTGCCGTCGGTGAAGTCGGGTGGGATGACCTTCGTCGACATCGTCACCATCAGCGCGATCAACACCCCGACCGCTCTGTCGGTGCCGTACGTGCTGGACAAGCTCGATTCGACCTTCGCCGCCGTCGGCAAGTAGGACCGGGTCGGAGGCGTTCGCCGATACCGCTGCGAACGCCTCCTGCTCAGGCCCAGGGGACCGCGGCGAAGATGGTGCCGAGGGATTCGGCGTTGCGCGAGCAGGGATTGTCGGCCGGGGTGACCGGGGCCGGGCCGGGGGCCTGCGAACGCAGAATGACCGTCACTTCACGGTTGTCGCTGTAGGGCGCGGTGATGCTGCAGTATTCGGCGTTCTCACCCGGGTGCGGCAGGAAGACCTGGAACGGGCGGCCGAGTTGGTTCATCAGGCGGCGCGCGGTCGGATCGTCCGGGTTCGGCGGGAACTGTTCCAGTCGCTGGCGGACCCAGAACATGACCCCGATGCGTTCGGTGTCGCCGGCGACCCAGCTACAGCCGTCGGAATCCTCGAGATGCTGGCCGGGTGCCAGGCCTGGCTGGCGGATGGGCTGGATGCCGGGAACCCCGCTGATCCGATCGGCGATATCGGGCGGGATCAGTGCGCAGGGGTCGAGGCCCTGGAATGCCGCGGGTGCCGAGGGCGCCGGTGCGGGTGGTGGTGTGGCGGAGGCCGGTGCCGCGGCAGCGCCGATGGCGATCACCGCGGTCGATGCAGCTGCGAATGCAGTGAACGCCTTGCGAAGCAACGATATCCCTTCCTTGGCGGCCGGTCTGATGCCGGACGGGCACAGACTACTGCGGATACGGGCCCGGCGCACCGACTCTCCAGCATTGGCAGGAACTCCAGAACGCAGGCGACTCCAAGGAAGGTTAGGCAACCCTATATTATGGCCAGGTCTCGGCACGCCAGTGCCGGCCCGCGGTACCACAGCGGATGACGAACGAGGAGAACGAGCGGCGCATGGAGCCAACACAGCAGATCGGTCCCGATCAGATCCGCGAGGCGATCGCCGCGCAATTGGGCCTCGCGCCCGGTGAGATCGCCGACGACGCGGACCTGATCCAGCTGGGCTTGGATTCCATCCGGACCATGAAGCTCGCCGGGAGCTGGCGCAAGCGCGGGGTGAACATCACCTTCGCCGAGCTGGTCGAGACGCCGACGGTATCGAACTGGTCGAGCCTGCTCGAGGGCCGGACACCGCCCGTGCAAGCGGACGCGGGCGCGGCGCCGGTCGCCGAATCCGGAACCTCGGATTCCGGCCGGCCGGTCGAACCGCTCGATCCGGCGCCGGACGCCGACGCGGAATTGGAGCCGTTCCCGATGGCGTCCATGCAGCACGCGTACTGGATCGGCCGGGCCGAGGAACAAGAGCTGGGCGGGGTGGCCGCACACCTGTACGTCGAGTTCGACGGAGCATCGGTGGATCCGGTACGCCTGGAGCGGGCGGCCGCCGCGCTGATCGAGGCGCATCCCATGCTGCGCACCAGGTTCCTGCCCGACGGCACCCAGCAGACACTGCGCGCACCGGGCCGACCGGTTTTCCAGGTGGTGGACCTGACCGACCGAACCCCGGAGCAGGCCGATGCCGAACTCGCGCGGCTGCGCGAGGAGAAGACGCACCAGCGGCTGGCCATCGAAGAGGGTCAGGTTCTCGACCTCACCCTGACCCTGCTCGCCGGCGGCCGTACCCGCCTGCATCTGGATGTCGACATGATCGCCGGGGACGCGATGAGCTACCGCGTCCTCATCTCCGACCTGGCCGACCTCTACCACGGCGCCGAACTGCCGCCGCAGGACTACAGCTACCGCCGCTACCTCACCGAACGCACCCCCGATCAGCAAGCGCGCGAGCGCGATCAGGCCTGGTGGCGCGACCGGCTCGCCGACCTGCCCGCGGCCCCCGAGCTCCCAACCATCCCGCTGTCGGAGCGCGCGCAACCGCATCGCACGGTCCGCTACAACCACTGGCTCGAACCCGAGGCCAAGCAGCGTCTGCTGGACACGGCGCATGCCCGCGGCATCACGCCGGCCGTCGCGCTTGCCGCGGTGTTCGCCGACACGATCGGCGGCTGGTCCGCGCAGCCGAGGTTCTTGTTGAACGTCCCGCTGTTCCAACGGGAACCGGTATCGGCCGGGATCGATCGTGTCATCGGCGACTTCACCTCCTCGATCATGGTCGACGTCGATGTGAGCCCGGACCTGACCGTCGCCGAACGTGCTCGCAAACTGCAGGCCACGATGCACGAAAGTGCCTCGCACGCGGCCTATTCCGGACTGGAGGTGCTGCGCGACCTCGGCCGGTTCCGGGGCGAGCCGGTGCTCGCGCCGGTCGTCTACACCAGCGCGCTGAATCTCGGCGAACTGTTCGCCGAGGCGGTCACCGAGACCTTCGGCGAGGCCGTGTGGATCATCTCGCAGGGGCCGCAGGTCCTGCTCGACGCGCAGGTCACCGAGGTTCGCGGTGGGTTGCTGTTGAACTGGGACGTGCGTGAGTCGGCGTTCCCGGACGGCATGGTCGCCGATATGTTCGCCACCTACACCCAGGCGGTGCAGCGGCTGTCGAGCCCGTCGGGATGGGAGGCCGAGGCGGCCGTCCGGCTGCCTGCCGCGCAGGCCGCGGTCCGGGCGACGGTGAACGCCACCGATGGGCCGGTGTCCGGCCGTGTGCTGCACGCCGGGGTGTTCGACCACGCGGCCGCGACCCCGGACGCGCCCGCGGTGATCTGGACCCGCGACGGAGTGCCCGGCGGCTGGACCTACCGGGAACTGGCCGATCAGGCCCTCGCGGTGGCAGCCGCGTTGCACGCGAACGGCGTCCGGCCGGGCGATGCGGTCGCCGTGCAGCTGCCGAAGGGGCCCGAACAGATCCTGGCGGTCACCGGCGTGCTCGCCGCGGGTGCGACCTATGTCCCGATCGGTTTCGACCAGCCGGTGAAGCGGCGTGCGGAGATCCTGCGGACCGGTGATGTGGTGGCGGCGCTGGTCGCCGACGGCGCCGATATGGGTGATGCCGCCGTGCGGTGCGTTCCGCTGTCGCAGGCGCGCAAGCATCCGTCGCCCCTGGCCGAGCCGGTGCTCCCGGATCCGTCGGCCATCGCCTATGTGCTGTTCACCTCGGGATCCACCGGTACGCCGAAGGGCGTCGAGGTGCCGCACAGCGGCCCGATGAACACCATCGACGCCGTCAACAGCTGGTTCGAGGTCGACCGGAACGACCGGGTACTCGGGTTGTCGGCGCTCGAGTTCGACGCGTCGGTGTACGACATGTTCGGCATGTTCGCCGTCGGCGGTTCGGTGGTGGCGATGACCGCCGAGCAGCGCGCGGAAGCCACGGCGTGGGTGGCGCTGCTGCGCGAGCATCGCGTGACGATCCTCAACTGCGTGCCGAGCATGCTCGACATGATCCTGGAGACCGGTGGCAACACCCTGGGCGATTCGCTGCGCGCGGTGACGCTCGGCGGCGACTGGGTGGGCGCCGATCTCGCCCGTCGGTTGGCCGTCCAGGTGCCCGGCTGCCGTTTCGCCGGCCTGGGTGGCGCCACGGAGACCTCCATCCACAACACGATCTGCGAGGTCACCGATCCGCCGGATTCCTGGAAGACCGTGCCGTTCGGGGTCCCGCTGCGCAATGTGCGCTGCCGTGTGGTGGGTCCGTCCGGGCGCGACTGCCCGGACTGGGTGCCCGGCGAATTCTGGGTCGGCGGCGCGAATGTGGCCGCCGGTTACCGCAATGACCCCGAGCGCACGGCGGAGCGTTTCGTCCACCATGAGGGTCTGCGCTGGTACCGCACCGGCGATATGGCCCGGTACTGGCCCGACGGCACCATCGAATTCCTCGGCCGTGCCGACCACCAGGTCCAGATCCGCGGCTACCGCGTCGAATTGGGTGAGGTCGAGACGGCGTTGCGGGCGGCGCCGGGCGTGCGTCACGCGGTCGCCGCGGTGGTGGGCACGAGCGCGCCCAAACTCGTCGCGGCGGTGACCGGTTTCGAGGGCGGCGTCGACGAGCTGCTCGCGACGCTGCCGGACCTGCTCCCCGGCTACATGATCCCGACCCGGATCCAGCTCCTCGAGCAGATGCCGCTGACCGGCAACGGCAAGCTCGACCGTCGCGCCGTGGTCGCGCTGCTGGACCAACCGGAATCGGAGACGCTCGACGCACAGCCGCGCAGCCGGCTCGAGGCCGCGGTGTGCGGCATCGTCTCCGAGGTGCTGGG
>NZ_BAFY01000041.1 GCF_000308555.1 Nocardia cyriacigeorgica NBRC 100375
CCATTCCGGGCGTCGGTGCGTTCGTGCTGGATTCGCGGCTGCGGCCGGTGCCCGCCGGCGTGGTCGGCGAGCTGTACCTGTCGGGTCCGGCGCTGGCCCAGGGCTATCTGGGTCGCCCCGGCCTGACCGCCGAGCGTTTCGTGGCCAGCCCCTTCGGCGCCGATACCGGCAATCCGGGCGCCCGCCTGTACCGCACCGGTGACCTGGTGCGCCGCACCGAGACCGGTGGGCCCGAGGGCGGCGTCATCGAATATCTCGGCCGCTCGGACTTCCAGGTCAAGATCCGTGGCTTCCGGATCGAACTGGGTGAGATCGACAACGCGCTCACCGCGCACCCGGATATCGACTACGCCGCGACACTGGGCAAGACGCTGCCCTCGGGCGCGACGGCGCTGGTGTCGTATGTGCTGCCGCGTGCCGGAACCAGCGTCGACACCGGCGAACTGGTCGATTTCATCGGCGAATCGCTGCCCGGCTACATGATTCCGGCATCGATCATGGTGCTGGACGAGATCCCGCTGACCCCGGTCGGCAAGCTGGACCGGGCCGCGCTGCCCGAACCGGTCTTCGCCGCACGGGCCTTCCGCGCGCCGTCGACGCCGGTGGAGGAGATCGTCGCCGACGTCTTCGCGGCGCTGCTGGTCTCGGGCGAGGACACCAGGGTCGGCGCCGATGACGACTTCTTCGAGCTCGGCGGCAACTCGCTGCTGGCCGCCCAGGCTGCCGCCCGCATCGGCGCGGCACTGGATGTGCGGGTGCCGGTGCAGCTGCTGTTCGAGGCGACCACCGTCGCCGCACTGGCCGCACGGGTGGAACAGCATTCGGGTTCGGCGGCCGGTCGCGCGCTGACCGCCGTGCAGCGCCCGGAACGGATTCCGCTGTCGTATGCCCAGCAGCGGATGTGGTTCCTCAACCGCTTCGATCCCGACAGCGCGGTCAACAACATCCCGGTCGCGGTGCGTTTGTCGGGCCGGTTGGATGTGGACGCACTGCGCGCCGCGGTGCGCGATCTGGCTGAACGGCACGAGGTGCTGCGCACCCGCTACCCGGAGGTCGACGGCGAGGGCTACCAGCTGGTGCTGCCGATCGGCGATCCGCGGGCGATCCCGGCCCTGACCGTCGAACCCGCCACCGAAGCACAGGTGCCCGAACTGGTCGCCGCCGCGGTGACCGCGGGCTTCGACGTCACCGCCGCGCCGCCGGTGCGGTTGCGGCTGCTGGTGCTCAGCGAGACCGAACATGTGCTGATCTGCGTCATCCACCACATCGCCGGTGACGGTTTCTCGATGGGGCCGCTGACCCGCGACCTGATGGCGGCCTACGTGGATCGCACGCATGGCGGCGCGCCGGAATGGCCGCCGTTGCAGGTGCAGTACGCCGATTTCGCGCTGTGGCAGCGCGAGGTGCTCGGCGCCGAGGACGATCCGGAGTCGGTGCTGGCCCAGCAGATCGACTACTGGCGCAGGGAATTGGCCGCGCTGCCCGAGCAGCTGGATCTGCCCGCGGACCGGCCGCGTCCCGCGGTGGCCTCCAACCGGGGCGCCACGCTGGCCTTCGAGATCGACGCCGACGTCCATGCAGCGCTGACTCACCTTGCGCACCAGCACAACTCGACGCTGTTCATGGTCGTGCACGCCGCGCTGGCCGCGCTGCTGGCCCGCCTGTCGGGCACCAGGGACATCGCCATCGGCACGCCCGTCGCCGGTCGTGGCGAGGCCGCGCTCGACGATCTGATCGGCATGTTCGTCAACACGCTGGTGTTGCGCACCGAGGTCGATCCGGGCGCGAGCTTCGACGAGCTGCTGGCCGCGGTCCGCCGGACCGACGTGCAGGCCTTCGGCCACGCCGACGTGCCGTTCGAGCGGCTGGTGGAGCTGCTCGACCCCGTGCGCTCGGCCTCCCGGCATCCGCTGTTCCAGGTGATGCTGACCTTCCAGAACCTCGCGCAGACCGAGCTCGAGCTGCCGGGGCTGAAGGTGGCCGGCGTGGATCTGGCGGTGCCGCTGGCCAAGTTCGACCTGCAATTGGCGCTGGTCGAGAACATCGACCGGCACGGCGCGCCGCAGGGCATGTCGGCCGCGTTCACCTACGCCACCGACCTGTTCGACGCCGCCACCGTGCAGGATTTCGCCGACCGGTTCGGCCGCATCCTGGCCGCCGCGGCCGCCGATTCGGGCGCGATCGTCGGCGATGTGGATGTGCTCGCCCCCGGTGAACGCGACCTGGTGCTGCACGAATGGAACACCCCCGGCGTCTCGATTCCCGAAGTCACGCTGGTCGACCTGATCCAGGCGCAGGCGCGCAGGCGCCCGGACGCCGACGCCATCCGTTACCACGGCACCACCCTCGGTTTCGGCGAGTTGCAACGCCGCGCCAACCGGGTGGCGCGTGCGCTGATCGCGCAGGGCGCAGGGCCGGAAACGCTGGTGGCCGTGGCTATGCCGCGCACCGAGCAGCTGCCGGTCGCGCTGCTGGGCGTGCTCACCGCCGGCGCGGGCTATCTGCCGATCGACACCAGCTACCCCGCGCAGCGGCTGGAGTTCATGCTCGGTGACGCGCGGCCGATCTGCATCCTGACCACCGCCGCCGAACTGGATTCGGTTCCGGCGGGCGATATTCCGGTCGTGCTGGTCGAGGACACCGACCGTTTCCCCGACGCCCCGGTCACCGATGCCGAACGGATCGCGCCACTGCGCCCGGACAACCTGGCCTACGTCATCTACACCTCCGGTTCCACCGGTGTGCCCAAGGGCGTCGGCGTCGCGCACCGCAATGTGGTGGAGCTGTTCGCGAACACCCAGCTGATGTTCGAGTTCGACGAATCCGACGTGTGGACGCTGTTCCACTCCTACGCCTTCGACTTCTCGGTGTGGGAGCTGTGGTGCGCGCTGGCCAACGGCGGTGCGGTCGTCGTGGTCGACTACCTGACCTCGCGTTCGCCGGAACAGTTCCGCGAGTTGCTGATTCGCGAACAGGTGACGGTGCTCAACCAGACGCCGTCGGCGTTCTATCAGCTGGCCGAGGCCGATCGCGCGGTCCATCCCGACGACGAGGGCAAGTTCGCGCTGCGCTATGTGATCTTCGGCGGTGAAGCTCTCGACCTGCGGCAACTGCGCCGCTGGTACGAGCGGCACGGCGGTCACGACTCCGCCGAGAACAGCTCGCCGTGGCTGGTGAACATGTACGGCATCACCGAGACCACGGTGCACGTGTCGTTCCTGTCGGTGGACGAACAGCTGGTGGACAACCCGGCCAGCGTCATCGGCCGGGCGCTGCCCGGCCTGGACGCCGTCGTCCTCGACGACCGCCTGCATCCGGCACCGGTCGGCGTCGCGGGTGAGATCTACGTGGCCGGCGCGCAGCTCTCGCGCGGGTACCTCGGGCGGCCGGGATTGGCGGCGACCAGGTTCGTCGCCAACCCGTTCGGCGCACCGGGCTCGCGGATGTACCGCACCGGCGATATCGGCCGCTGGGTCGGTTTCGGCGGCCGCGCCAATCTCGAGTACGCCGGCCGCAGCGACCAGCAGGTGCAGCTGCGCGGTTTCCGCATCGAGCTCGGTGAGATCGAAGCGGCCTTGCAACGGTGTGCGGGTGTCGGCCAGACCGTCGCGCTGGTGCGTTCCGACGAACACACCGGCGATCGGCTGATCGGCTACGTCGTGCCCGCGGCCGACCGTGCGCCGGGCACCGAACTCGATCCGGTCGCGCTGCGCACCGAGGTCGCCGAATTCCTCACCGGCTACATGGTTCCCGACGCCATCGTGGTGCTCGACGCACTGCCGCTGACTCCCAACGGCAAGCTCGACCGCAGGGCCCTGCCCGCACCGGAGTTCTCGTCGGGCGCGGCTTTCCGCGCGCCGGGCTCGCCGGTGGAGCAGGCCGTGGCCGAGGTATTCGCCGGGCTGCTCGGCGCCGCCGAGGTCGGCCTCGACGACGACTTCTTCGGTCTCGGCGGCAACTCGCTGCTGGCCACCCGCGCGGTGGCGCGGATCAACGAGGCGCTCGATGCCGATCTCGCCGTGCGTGAGCTGTTCGAGGCCCCGACCGTCGCCGAACTCGCGGCCCGGATCGAACCGGGCGCGGGCGGCGGCGCCGAACGCCCGCCGCTGGTGCGCGCCGAACGCGGCGACCGGGCACCGTTGTCGCTGGCCCAGCAGCGGATGTGGTTGCTCAACCAGTTCGATCCGGCCTCGCCCGCCTACAACATTCCGCTGGCGATCCGGTTGTCCGGTTCGCTGGACGTGCCCGCGCTGCGGCATGCGGTGGCCGACGTGCTGGAACGGCACGAGACACTGCGCACCCGTTACCCGGCGGCCGCCGGCAACGAGGTGGCCTATCAGGAGATCCTGCCGGTCAGCGCGGCCCTGCCGGGCGGACTGGAGACGGTGACGACCTCCGATCCGATCAGCCGGATCACCGAGATGATGTCCACCGGATTCGATGTCACCGAGCAGGTTCCGGTGCGTGCGCTGCTGCTCGGCAACGGCGCCGACGAATACCTGCTGGCGATGGTGGTGCACCATATCGCCGCGGACGGTGCGTCGATGGCGCCGCTGGCCCGCGACCTGATGACCGCGTATCTGGCGCGCCGGGGCGGCAACTCGCCGCGCTGGTCGCCGCTGGAAGTGCAGTACGCGGACTTCGCGATCTGGCAGCGCGCCGTCATCGGCACCGATGACGACGAGAACTCCATCGCCGCACGCCAGCTGGCGTACTGGCGCGAGCAACTCGACGGCCTCACCGGCGAACTGGAACTGCCGCTGGACCGGCCGCGCCCGGCGATCCCGTCGATGCGCGGCGCCTCGACCGGATTCGCGCTGTCCCCCGAGGCGCACCAGGCGCTGACCCGAATTGCGCGCGAGCACAATTCCACGCTGTTCATGGTGGTGCACGCGGCGCTCGCGGTGCTGCTGTCGCGGCTGTCGGGTGAATCGGACGTGGCCGTCGGTACGCCGATCGCCGGGCGCGGCGAACGCGCGCTCGACGATCTGGTCGGCATGTTCGTCAACACGCTCACGCTGCGCACCAGGGTCGACGGCGGTGACAGCTTCGCCGCGCTGGTCGATCAGGCCAGGGAGACCGATCTGGCGGCGTTCGCGAACTCCGACATCCCGTTCGAACGGGTCGCCGAGGTGGTCGCACCCGGCCGGGCGACCGCGCACAACCCGCTGTTCGGCACGGTGCTGTCGTTCCAGAACAACGAACAGCCCAGCCTGGAACTGCCGGGTCTGACGGTGACCGCGCTCGATGCGGGTGCCATCGCCGCGAAGTTCGATCTCCAGGTCAATGTCGACCCGCGGCACGAGGCCGACGGCACCCCCGGTGAGCTGATCACCGTGCTGACCTACGCCACCGACCTGTTCGACGAGTCGACCGCGCAGTCGTTCGGCCGCCGTTTCGAACGCATCCTGACCGCGGTGGCATCCGATCCCCGGATGCGCATTGCCGATATCGACATTCTCGATGCCGCCGAACGCGAGCGGATGACGGCGGCTCCGGCCCCGAAGCCGGTGCAGGCCGAGGTCGCCCCGACGGCGGGCACCGCGCTGAGCCAGACCCTGGCCGCCACCGTCGAGGACGATCCGGACGGTCCCGCGGTCGTCTCCGGCTCGGACGCGTTCACCTACCAGGAGCTCGACGCGAAGTCTTCCCGGCTGGCCCGGGTACTCATCGCCCGTGGCAGCGGCCCCGGCGCGGGTGTCGCCGTGCGGCTGGATCGCGGCGTGGACGCGGTGGTCGTCACCTGGGCGGTGCTCAAGGCCGGTGCCGCGGTGGTGCCGTTCGACGGGATCGGCGCGGCGACCGCGGCCGGTCTCGAGGTCAAGGTGGGCATCACCGCCGGCGGTGCGCAGGCGGTGGCCGGGATCGACTGGCTGGTGCTCGACGACGCCTCGGTGGGCGCGGAGATCGCCGCGGAATCACCACGGCCGGTCACCTACGCCCACCGCACCCGGGCGCTGCGCGGTGCCGATCTCGCCTATGCGGGCGCGGTATCGGTGAGCTACGACGACCTCGCGGCCGCGGCCGCCCGATTCGTCGCCGCCACCGAGCTGACCTTCGAATCGCGGTTGTTCCAGCACGGCGGCTCGGATTCGTTCGCGGCGGTGCTGGAAGCCGTCGCGGCGGGATCGCAGGGCGCCTCTGTGGTGCTGGTGCCCGGGACGGGCGCGCTGACCGATGAGCTGGCCGACGAGTGGGTCACCCATGTGCTGACCGACCGCGCCGGGCTCGACGTCATCGACCCGCGTCCGCTGGAGGATCTGCGTGCGGTCGTCATCGACGGCGGCGCGGCCGGGGTGTCTGCGGCATGGTCGGCGGTCGCGACTGTGCTGACGTTGGCGGATCTGTCCCGCGACTGAGCACCTTCCTGGCGACCGGTGGGCGTGTCTTCGCGCTCACCGGTCTCGGCTAACGGCGGCCGTCGGCGTCGCGCGGGTCCCCATACATACGCGCAATATCACCTGGTCATGTGACCAGTACTTGCCAGGCCTGGTGAATGCCCCATGAATTCTTGCCCCGATATTTTGGGTCGGTGCAGGTGGGCAAGGCTTGTGATAAGTGCCACAGCACATCGGTTTGGCGAATGGGCAGAAGCGCTGGAAGCCTGGCGAAGACGTGTTTCGACAGCTAGGTGGGCAGACTTTCATGATTGGCGCAGTCGGGGGGCGACTGACTCATGAGCGGCAGTCCGCGGTGATCGGTGTCAGTGGATGCCGTAGGAGCCATCGCGGATGACTCGTCCCGCTCGTGTACGGCCGACCCGTACCCGGCGGCCGAGGGTAACCACGCTTCCGCAACTGATGGCGGCCGCTGTCGAGGCCAACCCCGGTGGTCGCGCTGTTGTCTTCGCCGACGCTTCCGCAACCCGCGGGCAGCTCGACTACGCCGAACTGGACGCCAGGTCCACCAGGTTGGCCCGTGCGCTGATCGAGCGCGGGGTCGGGCCGGAGGATCTGGTCGCCGTCGGCATCCCGCGTTCCATCGAATCGGTGGTGGCGGTCTGGGCGGTGGCCAAGTCGGGTGCGGGCTTCGTGCCGATCGACCCGAACTATCCCGCCGACCGCGTCCAGCACATGGTCAAGGATTCCGGTGTGGTGACCGGCTTGACGGTGACCGCCGCCGCGGAAACCCTGCCGGGACAGGTCGATTGGCTGGTCATCGACGACGAGGCCGGTGCACGGCTGCGTGAGCAGTACTCCGCCGAACCGATCACCTTCGCCGACCGGGTGCGTCAACTGCGCGCCGATCATCCCGCTTACGTCATCTACACCTCCGGTTCGACCGGACTGCCCAAGGGTGTGGTGGTCACCCAGGCCGGGCTGTCGAGTTTCTGCGACGAGCAGCGCGAACGGTATCGGCTGACGCCGGATTCGCGGACCCTGCATTTCGCCTCGCCCTCCTTCGACGCCTCGGTGCTCGAACTGCTGCTCGCACTCGGTGGCGCGGGGACCATGGTGGTGGCCGCGCCGACCGTCTACGGCGGCGACGAGCTGGCGACTCTGCTGCGCCGCGAGGGCGTCACCCATGCGTTCATCACCCCGGCGGCGCTGGCCTCGGTGGATCCGTCCGGGCTCGACGAGCTGCGGGTGGTGGTGGCCGGCGGTGAGGCCTGCCCGCCGGATCTGGTGCGCCGCTGGGTGCGCCCGGTCACCGACGGCACCAGGGAATTCTTCAACGGTTACGGTCCCACCGAGACCACCATCATGACCAATATCAGTGCGCCACTGAGCCCGCAGGACACCGTCACCATCGGTGGGCCCATCCGGGCGGTCACCGAATACGTGCTCGACGAACGTCTCACGTCGGTGCCGACGGGTGTCGCGGGCGAGCTCTACATCACCGGTGCGCAATTGGCGCGCGGATACCACGAGCGGCCCGGCCTGACCGCACAGCGTTTCGTCGCCAACCCGTTCGCCGACAACGGCTCCCGGCTCTACCGCACCGGCGACCTCGTGCGCTGGACCGCCGACGGCGATCTGGAGTATCTGGGCCGCAACGATTTCCAGGTCAAGATCCGTGGGTTCCGGATCGAACTGGGTGAGATCGACGCGGTGCTCGGCAGGCACGAATCCGTCGATTTCGCCGTGACGATCGGGCATCGGCTCGATACCGGCGCCACGATTCTCGCCGCCTATGTGCACCCCGCCGACGGCGCCGAGGTCGACACGGACGCGCTGCTCGCGTTCGCGAGCAACAGCCTGCCCGCGCATATGGTGCCGACCTCGATCACGGTGCTCGACGAGATCCCGTTGACCCCGGTCGGCAAGCTGGACCGGCGCGCGCTGCCGACACCGAGGTTGCAGACCACCGCCTTCCGCGAGCCGTCCGGGTGGGCCGAACAGCTGGTGGCCGAGGTGTTCGCCGAGTTGCTCGGCACCGAGGCGCCGATCGGCGCCGACGATGATTTCTTCGAACTCGGCGGCAACTCGCTGATCGCCACCCAGGCCGCCGCGCGGCTCGGCGCCGCCGTCGACGCCAGGATCGCGGCGCGGGTGATCTTCGAGGCGCCGACCGTGGCGGCCCTGGCCGAACGCCTCGGCGCGGAGCGGGGCAGCGGTGGGCGCCGGGTGCCGACGCCGAGGCCGCGTCCGGAGCGCATTCCACTGTCGCCCGCCCAGCAGCGGATGTGGTTCCTGAACCAGTTCGACACCGCGTCCGCGGCGAACAACGTCCCGTTCGCCCTGCGCCTGACCGGTGCCCTCGACCTCGCGGCACTGCGCGCGGCCATCGCCGATGTGCTCGATCGGCACGAGAGCCTGCGCACGGTGTATCCGGCCAGTGACGGCACCGGCCATCAGGTGATCCTGCCCGTCGAGCAGGTGCTGCCGGAGCTGACCGCCGAGCCGGTGTCCCAGGACGAGGTGCCGCAGTGGCTGGCCGGCCGCGCGCTGGCCGGATTCGATGTGGCGGCCGAGGTGCCGTTGCGGATCGCGGTGGCCGAACTCGGCGCAGACGAGCACGTGCTGGCCGTGGTGGTGCACCATATCGCCGCCGACGGCACCTCGCTGGCGCCGTTGGCCACCGACCTGATGACGGCGTACCTGGCGCGGATCGCCGGTGCGGCACCGCAGTGGGAGCCGCTGCCGGTGCAGTACGCCGATTACACGCTGTGGCAGCGTGAACTGCTCGGCGACGAGGACGATCCAGGATCGCTCGCCGCTCGCCAGCTGTCGTTCTGGCGGCAGGCGCTGGCCGGCATCCCGGACCGGATCGACCTGCCCGCCGACCGGCCGCGGCCCACCCGAGCGTCCGGGCGCGGCGCGACACTGAATTTCGCCATCGACACCGACACCACGACCCGGCTCGACGGTCTGGCCGGCGACGCGGGCGCCTCGCTGTTCATGGTGGTGCACGCCGCCTTCGCCGCGCTGCTCGCGCGCCTGTCCGGTTCGGCCGACATCACCGTCGGCACCCCGGTGGCCGGGCGCGGTGAGCGCGAACTCGACGGGCTGATCGGCATGTTCGTCAACACCCTGGTGTTGCGGACCGAGATCGACCCGCGGGCGAGCTTCACCGAACTGCTCGAAGCGGTGAAGCAGACCGATCTCGCCGCCTTCGCGCACACCGAGCTGCCGTTCGAGCGGCTGGTGGAGGCACTGGATCCGGTGCGTTCGCAGGCCCATCATCCGCTGTTCCAGGTGGCGTTGTTCTTCCAGAACATGGCCGCGCCCGCGCTCGACCTGCCCGGCCTATCGGTCGAGGCGGTCGAATTCGACGACGCGGTAGCAAAATTCGACTTGCAGCTCACCATCGCGCCGATGGCCGATGGCGGGATGTCGGCCCAGTTCACCTATGCCACCGATCTGTTCGACGAGGCGTCGGTGGCCGGGTTCGCGGCCCGGCTGCGGCGCACGATGCGCGCGGTGGCCGCCGAGCCGCACCGGCCCATCGGCGATATCGACCTGCTGTCGATGGTCGAGCGGGACCGAATCCTGCACGAGTGGAACGACACCCGCAATCTGCTGACCCCGGAACTGCTGCTGGACGGCTACCGGCACGCCGTCGCCGCGCACGCCGATGCGGTGGCGCTGGTGTACGAGGGTCGCGAGCTGACCTACCGTGAATTCGACGAGCGGGTGAACCGGCTGGCCCGGCTGCTGATCGCGCAGGGTGTCGGTGCGGAATCGCTGGTCGGTCTCGCGGTGCGGCGTTCGCTGGACCTGGTGGTCGGCATGTACGCCATCGTCACCGCCGGCGGTGCGTATGTGCCGTTGGATCCGGATCATCCGGCCGAGCGGATCGCGCACATTCTGGATACGGCGCGGCCCGTCGCTGTCATCACGACCACCCGCGATGCGGTCGACGTGCCTGCCGGGATTCCGGTGCTGCGCATCGATGCCGTCGATTTGGAGCGCTACGCCGCGACGCCGATCCGGTCGAGCGAGTTGCTGCGCCCGGTGCGCCCCGAGCATCCGGCCTACGTCATCTTCACCTCCGGCTCCACCGGGCGCCCGAAGGGTGTGGCGGTCACCCACGCCGCTATCAACAACCAGATCGAGTGGATGCTGACCGCGTACCCGCTCGGTCCCGACGACGTGTACCTGCAGAAGACCGCGACGACGTTCGACGTGTCGCTGTGGGGCTTCTTCATGCCGTTGCGCGCCGGCGCCAAGCTCGTCATCGCGACGCCGGACGGACACCGCGACCCCGTTTACGTGGCCGAAACCATTGCCGCGCAACGGGTGACGGTCACCGATTTCGTGCCGTCGATGCTGACGGTGTTCGCCGCGCACACTCGGCCGGGTTCGGTGCCGACGCTGCGTGAGGTGTTCGTCATCGGTGAGGCGCTGCCGCCGGAAACCGTTGCCGCCGTGCGCGCGGTCTCCGACGCCGCTGTGCACAACCTGTACGGCCCCACCGAGGCCGCCGTTTCGGTGACCTACTGGCAAGCCGACGACGCCGAGCAGCGGTCGGTGCCGATCGGGCTGCCGCAGTGGAATACCCGGGTGTACGTGCTGGATTCGCGATTGCGTCCGGTCCCGCCGGGTGTCGCCGGTGAGTTGTATCTGGCCGGTGATCAGTTGGCGCGCGGCTATGTGCGCCGCCCGGACATGACCGCGGATCGCTTCGTGGCCAACCCGTTCGGCACCGGCGAACGCATGTACCGCACCGGCGACCTCGTGGTGTGGCGCGGGCACGGCGACGAAGCGGTGCTCGACTATCTCGGCCGCACCGACTTCCAGGTGAAGTTCCGTGGTCAGCGGATCGAGCTGGGGGAGATCGAGACCGCGCTGCTGGCGCAGCCGTCGGTGAGCCAGGCGGTGGCGCTGGTGGCGGCTACGGCGGTGGGCGATCAGCTGGTGGGATACGTCGTTCCCGCGCCGGGGCACGGCGTCGACCAGAACGCGCTGCTCGCAGCCGTGGGCGAGACCCTGCCCGCGTACATGGTGCCGGCGACCATCGTCGCGCTGGACGAGTTCCCGCTGAACCCGAGCGGCAAGCTGGACCGGAAAGCCCTGCCGGAACCACGGTTCGAATCCCGTGCCTTCCGTGCGCCGTCCACGCCGGTCGAGGAAATCGTGGCCGGAGTGTTCGCCGAGGTGCTCGGTGCCGGCCGCGTCGGCGTCGATGACGACTTCTTCGCACTCGGCGGCAATTCGCTGATCGCCACCCAGGCGGTCTCCAGGCTCGGTGCGGCGCTCGATGTGCGGGTGCCGGTGCGGGTGCTGTTCGAGACGCCGACGGTCGGTGCGCTCGCGGCCGCGGTGGAATCGCAGACCCACGGTCGTCGCACGGTCGATTTGGGCAGCATCCCGCGCCCGCCGCAGCTGCCGTTGTCGCTGGCGCAGCGGCGCATGTGGTTCCTCAACCGCTTCGACCAGGACGCCGCGGTCGGCTCCTCGGCCTACAACCTGCCCTTCGCGCTCCGGTTGACCGGCGCACTCGATGTCGACGCGCTCGGCGCGGCGCTGGCGGATGTGGTGGCCCGGCACGAGGTGCTGCGGACCGTCTACCCCGAGACGCCGGACGGGCCGGTGCAGGTGATCTTGCCGCCCGGTGAGGGCGCGCCGGTGCTGCGCGTACGTTCGGTGCCCGAGGCGGAGGTGCCCGGCGCGGTCTATGCGCTGGCTTCGACGCCGTTCGACGTCACGGATGAAGTGCCGCTGCGGGCCGTGCTGTTGCGGGTACGCGAAACGGACGCAGTGGACCGGACGGCCGCTGACGAGGTTTCCGACAGTGCCGGAACGACGGCTGCCGGAGCCGGTGAGCCGGCCGCCGGCGGGTCGACCGGGGCGGAGCCGGGCACCTACGTGCTCGCTGTCGTCGTTCACCACATCGCCGGTGACGCCTCCTCCATGGCGCCGCTGGTGCGTGACGTCATGATCGCCTACGCCGCGCGCGCGGCGGGGGTGGCGCCCGAATGGGAGCCGCTGCGGGTGCAGTACGCGGACTACGCACTGTGGCAGCGCGAGGTGCTCGGCGCCGAAGACGACGCGAATTCCGTTGCCGCCCAGCAGATCGCGTTCTGGCGCGAGCACTTGGCCGGCTTGCCCGATGTGCTCGACCTGCCCACCGACCGCCCGCGTCCGGCGATCGCGTCGATGGCGGGCGGCAAGGTGCCCGTCACTATCGACGCCGAAACTCATGCCGGGCTGGCCGCCTTGGCGCGCGAGCACAACGCGACGTTGTTCATGGTGGTGCACACGGCCTTCGCGGTGCTGCTGGCACGGCTGTCGGGGTCCGGAGATATCGCCATCGGCACCCCGGTGGCCGGGCGTGGTGAACGCGAACTCGACGATCTGATCGGCATGTTCGTCAACACCGTCGTCTTCCGCACCCGCCTCGACGGCGGCGAATCCTTCGCCGACCTGCTGACCCGTCAGCGCGATGCCGACCTGCACGCATTCGCCCACGCAGACATCCCGTTCGAGCGCTTGGTCGAGGTACTCAACCCGCCGCGCTCGACGGCGCACCACCCGCTGTTCCAGGTCGGCCTGTCGTTCCAGAACGTGGCCCGCGCGGAACTCGAACTGCCCGGCCTCACGGTGAGCGGTGTGGACGCCGATCTCGATGTGTCGCAGTTCGATCTGCACCTGATCGTCGGCGACAGCTACGACGAATCCGGTACGCCACAGGGAATCGGCGGCTTCTTCACCTACGCCACCGACCTGTTCGACGAGGCGACTGTGCGCGGCTTCGCCGACCGGCTCGGTCGGGTGCTCGCGGCCGTGGTCGCCCGACCGGACGCGGTGGTGGGGGAGATCGAGCTGCTCGACGCCGTGGAGCGCGAGCAGGTGACGCGCTGGTGGAACGCTACCGATCACTCGCTCGCCGACGAGACTCCGACGCTGGCATCGATCCTGGATGCGGCCGTCACCGCCGAGCCCGATCGCGTGGCGGTTGTCGCTGACCGGTCGTCGGTCCACACCCTCTCGCCGGACCGCGCGGGTGCGTCGGCTGGTTCGGAGGGTGCGGCAGAAACCTCGCCGAACAGTGCGGATTCGGCTCGCTCCGAGGTCGGCGGCGAACCGGCCGAGCCCGCCTCCGGCGTCGCGACTCTGACCTACCGCGAACTCGACGAGCGCGTGAACCGGCTCGCCCGCTACCTCATCGAGCGGGGCGTCGGCCCGGAGGAGCGGGTGGCGTTGGCACTGCGCCGGTCGATCGACCTCGTCGTGGCCATGTACGCCGTGTCCCGCGCGGGCGGCGCATACGTGCCGGTCGATCCGGATCAGCCCGCCGAGCGGACGAACTACATCCTGGCCACGGCCGAACCGGTGTGTGTGCTGACGAACGCGGAGGCCGGATTCGATTCCGTCGCCTCGGTGATTTCGCTCGACGAGGTCGAGCTGGCCGGGTTCAGCGCCGCGCCGGTCACCGATCGGGACCGGCTCGCCGCGCTGCGTCCGGAGCACACCGCGTACGTCATCTTCACCTCCGGCTCCACCGGCCGCCCGAAGGGTGTGGCCGTCTCGCACCGCGCGATCGTCAACCAATTGCGGTGGAAGACCGCCGAATTCGGGCTTACCGCCGACGACGCCGTGCTGCTGAAGACCGCGGCGACCTTCGACCTGTCGGTCTGGGAGTTCTGGTCCGCCGCCGCCTGCGCGGGACGCCTGGTGATCGCGGCACCCGACGGTCACCGCGACCCCGCGTACCTGGCCGAGCTCATGGCCGAGCAGCGGGTGAGCACCCTGCACGCGGTGCCGTCCATGCTCGACGCCCTGGTGACCGCCGGTCTGCCCGATTCGCTGCGCCGCGTGCTCGCCATCGGTGAGGCACTGCCCGCCGCCCTTGCGCAGCGCGTGCTGCGTGAGCGCCCGGCCGTCGAGCTGTTCAATCTGTACGGCCCGACCGAGGCCGCGGTGTCCATCACCGCGCACCGCGTCACCCTCGCCGACCAGGTCTCGGTGCCGATCGGCGCGCCCGAATGGAACAGCCGCGGCTACGTCCTGGACGCACGCCTGCGCCCGGTGCCGCCCGGCGTCACTGGTGAGCTGTACCTCGCGGGCACCCAACTCGCGCGCGCCTACGTCGCCCGCCCGGACCTGACCGCGGAGCGTTTCGTCGCCAATCCCTTCGAGCCCGCCGCGCGCATGTACCGCACCGGCGACCTGGCCGCGTGGACCGGCGACGGCGAGCTGGAGTACCGGGGCCGCACCGACTTCCAGGTGAAGATCCGCGGCTTCCGGATCGAACTGGGCGAGATCGAAGCGGCGCTGCTGGAGCTGCCGGGCGTCGCTCAGGCCGCGGTCGTCGCGAAATCCGAGGCCCGGACCGGCGACCGGTTGGTGGCCTACCTGGTGCCGGATTCGGACGCCGACGACTCCCGCCATCGCGCGCACGGATCCACGTCCACCGCAGTGGACGTTTCAGCGGTGAAATCAGCGCTCGCGGCTGCATTGCCGTCCTACATGGTTCCATCCGTCTTCGTGGTGCTGGATGCCCTGCCGCTCACCGTCAACGGCAAGCTGGACCGGAAAGCCCTGCCGGAGCCGGAGTTCGAGGCGCGGGAGTTCCGTGCGCCGTCGACTGCGACCGAAGAGATCGTGGCCGGTGTGTTCGCCGATGTCCTCGGCGCGGAGCAGGTCGGCGCCGACGACGACTTCTTCGCGCTCGGCGGTAATTCGTTGCTGGCCACGCAGGTAGCGGCCCGACTCGGCGCGGCGCTGGACACCAGGGTGCCGGTGCGCGCACTGTTCGAGGCCGCCACCGTCGCCGGGCTCGCGGCGAATCTGGCGCAGTACGCAGGCTCGGGCCGCCGCGCGCTCACCCCGATGCCGCGCCCGGAGCACCTTCCGTTGTCGCCGGCGCAGCAGCGGATGTGGTTCCTCAACCAGTTCGACACCTCGTCGTCGGTCTATAACATCCCGGCCGCCATCCGGTTGACCGGAGCGCTGGACACCGAGGCGCTGGCCGCGGCGATCACCGATCTGGTGGCCAGGCACGAAATCCTGTGCACCACCTACCCGCAGACCGACGACGGCCCGATCCAGGCCGTGGCCGACGCCGCACCGGTGACCCTCACCATCCGGACCGTCGCCGAATCCGGGATCGCGGAGGCGGTGCGCGAGGTGGCCGCGGCCGGATTCGACGTGACACGCGAACTCCCGTTCCGCACCGCGCTGCTGCGCATCACGTCCACCGATCATGTGCTGGTTTTCGTCGCTCACCACATCAGTGCCGACGGCTGGTCCATGGGACCGCTCACCCGCGATCTGATGCTGGCCTACACCGCGCGCAGCGGCGGCAGCGAACCGCAGTGGACGCCGCTGCCGGTGCAGTATGCCGACTACAGCCTGTGGCAGCGCGAGATCCTCGGCGACGAAGCCGATCCGGACAGCCTCATCGCCACCCAGACCGAGTACTGGCGCACAGCGCTGGCCGGGCTGCCGGAAGAACTGCCGCTGCCCGCGGATCGTCCTCGCCCTGCCGTGGCGTCCTATCGCGGCGAGACCTTCGCCGTCGATCTCGACGCCGAATTGCACGCCGCGTTGGAACGCGTTGCCGCCGCACACGACGCGACGCTGTTCATGGTCGTGCACGCCGCGCTCGCGGTGCTGCTGGCGCGGTTGTCCGGTACCAGCGATATCGCCGTCGGCACGCCGGTCGCCGGTCGCGGCGAAGCCGAACTCGACGAGCTGATCGGCATGTTCGTCAATACCCTCGTGCTGCGCACCGAGGTCGATTCGGGCGCCGGTTTCGACGCCGTGCTGCGCGAAGTCCGTGGCACCGATGTGGCGGCCTTCGGCCACGCCGACGTCCCGTTCGAGCGGCTGGTTGAACTGCTGGAACCGGTGCGCTCGACGGCCAGGCACCCGCTGTTCCAGGTCATGCTGACCTTCCAGAACCTCGGCCGCACCGAGCTCGCGCTGCCCGGCCTCACCGTGTCGGCGGTCGATCTCGACGTCGCTGTCGCCAAGTTCGACCTCCAGGTCACCATGGCCGAGCGGCCGGACGGTTCGGGGATGAGCGCGGTGTTCACCTACGCCACCGACCTGTTCGACGCCGCGACGGTGCGCTCGTTCGCCGATCGTTTCCAGCGCATCTTGACCGCCGTCGCCGCCGACGCGAGCACCGTCATCGGTGGGATCGACCTGCTCGCCCCCGGCGAACGCGAACGCGTGCTGCACGCCTGGAACGCCCCCGGCGCCTGGGTGCCGGGGACCACGCTGCCTGCGCTCATCGCCGAGCAGGCCTGGCGTCGCCCGGAGGCCGTTGCTATCCGCGCCGGCGCCGTCACGCTCACCTTCGCCGAACTCCAGCGGCGCGCCAACCGCGTCGCCCGCGCCCTCATCGCACGAGGCGCAGGCCCGGAAACGCTGGTGGCGGTGGCCGTCGAGCGCACCGAGGACCTGCCGGTCGCGCTGCTCGGCGTGCTCGCCACCGGCGCGGCCTACCTGCCCATCGATGCCACCTATCCGGCCCAGCGGCTCGAGTTCATGCTCGACGACGCCGCCCCGGTCTGCGTGCTCACCACCGCCGCCGACCGCGACCGCGTTCCGGTGGGCGAGCGCGAGGTGGTGCTGCTCGAGGACACCGCCGTCTACTCCGATGCCCGCATCGACGACGTCGACCGCATCGCCGCGCTGCGGCCGGACAATCTCGCCTACGTCATCTACACCTCCGGTTCCACCGGTGTGCCCAAGGGCGTCGGCGTCACCCACCGCAATGTGGTGGAGCTGTTCGCCAATACCCAGCCGCTGTTCGGTTTCGGCCCCGCCGACGTGTGGACGCTGTTCCACTCCTACGCCTTCGACTTCTCGGTGTGGGAGCTGTGGTGCGCACTCACCCACGGGGGCAGCGTGGTCGTGGTCGACTACCTGACCTCGCGGTCGCCGGAACAGTTGCGCGAGTTGCTGATTCGCGAACGGGTGACGGTGCTGAACCAGACGCCGTCGGCGTTCTACCAACTGGCCGAGGCCGACCGCGACGCCGACGGCGAGCTGGCGCTGCGCTACGTGATCTTCGGCGGTGAGGCGCTGGACGCCCGCCGGCTGTCGCGCTGGTACGAACGTCATCCGATGGACGTGCCGCGCCTGGTGAACATGTACGGCATCACCGAGACCACGGTGCACGTGTCGTTCCTGTCGCTGGACGAGCACACCGCCGACCGGCCCGGCCTGATCGGGCGTGCCCTGCCCGGCCTCGACGCCAGGGTGCTCGACGATCGGCTGCACCCGGCGCCCGTCGGCGTGCCGGGCGAAATCCACATTTCGGGTGCCCAGCTCACCCGCGGCTATCTGGGCCGCCCCGGCTTGACCGCCACCAGGTTCGTGGCAGATCCGTTCGGTGCCCCCGGCTCGCGGATGTACCGCACCGGCGACGTCGGCCGCTGGCGTGACGCACCGGCCTCGCTCGAGTACGCGGGCCGCAGCGATCAACAGGTCCAGCTGCGCGGTTTCCGGATCGAACTCGGCGAGATCGAGGCCGCACTGCTGCGCTGCCCCGGCGTCGGCCACGCCGTCGCCATGGTTCGCACCGATGCGGTCGCGGGCGAGCGGCTCATCGGCTACGTCGTCCCGGCCGCCGACGCCGCCCTCGACGCCGCTCGGCTGCGCGGTCAGGTCGGTGAGTTCCTCACCGGCTATATGGTTCCGGATGCCTTCGTGGTGCTCGACGCGCTGCCACTGACCCCGAACGGCAAGCTCGACCGCCGCGCCCTGCCGGAACCGGAGTTCACCGGCGCGGCTGCCTTCCGCGCACCGGAGACCGAGCTGGAGCGGACGGTCGCGGAGGTGTTCGCCGACCTGACCGGCGCCACTCGCGTCGGGCTCGACGACGACTTCTTCGCCCTCGGTGGCAATTCGCTGCTGGCCACCCGCGCGGTGGCACGACTGCGCGCGGCGACGGGTGTGCCGGTGGCGGTGCAGTGGTTGTTCACCGACGCCACCGTCGCCGGCCTGGCCACCCGGCTGCATGCCCCCGCAGCGGAACTCGACGCGGGCGCCGCCCTCGATGTGCTGCTGCCGCTGCGCGCCGAAGGCGAGGCCGAGCCGCTGTTCTGTGTGCACCCGATGTACGGGTTGGCCTGGTCCTATGCCGGGCTCGCCGGGCACATGCCGGACGGGGTGCCGCTGTACGGCTTGCAGTCGCCCGCGCTGTCGGGCGAGGGCGAACTGCCCGAGACGCTGGCCGAACTCGCGCATCGTTATCTGACCGAGATCCGAACGGTCCAGCCGCACGGCCCGTATCGGCTGCTCGGCTGGTCGCTCGGCGGCGTGCTGGCCCATGCCATCGCCACCGAACTCCAGGCCGCGGGCGAGCAGGTGAGCCTGCTGGCCATGCTGGACAGCCATCCCGATCCCGATGTGGCCGGATTCCGGGCCGCGGTGCGTGAGGCCCTGTCCGAACTGGGCCTCGGCACCGATGTGCTCGGCGACGGCGACGATATCTACGACCTGTCCGACGAGGCCTTGGCCACACTGCACGCGATGATCCCGTCCGAACTGCTCGCCCTCACCCCCGAGCGGCTGCGGCGGGTCTATCGCGGCGCGGTGCGCTCGGCGGAGTTGATCTCCGGGTACCGGCCGGGCGTCTTCGACGGCACAGTCGAATACTTCAGCGCCTCGGTCCCGCATCCGCGCCAGCTCACCGGGGGCCCGCGAGCCGCGGATTGGCAGCGTTATGTCTCGGGATCGGTGGTGGATCATCCGGTTCCGGTGAACCACGATCAGATGACCGCACCCGCCGCGCTCGAAGTGATCGGCCCGCGCCTGGCCGCCCTGCTCGATCCCGCGGACTGACCGGACGTGGCCGTGACCGCCCGCTGCTTGCGCGGGCGGGGGATAATCGGCCCCGGTAGTTCGTCGGTGGCAGCGATGAACCGCCGCGAACGGTAACGATCGGCACATGTCCACTCGATTGAGTGATGACGGCGTGCTCCGTCGATCGGTCCCGCATGGCCCGAAGATACGACTACAGGCAGGGTGAGGCAGCTACATGAAACCGGTGGGTGGGCAGTGGCGCGGCGAGGTCCGGGGGACGATGCCGGCATGACCGGTCAGCGCCCGGCACGAGTTCGCCCCACCCGCATCCGGCGCCCGCGGGTCACCACCCTGCCGCAATTGCTGGCCACCGCCGTCGAGGCGAATCCGGGTGGTGTCGCGGTCACCTACGCCGACGCCACCACCTCCCTCGGCAGCCTCACCTACGCCGAGCTGGACGAACGTTCCACCCGGCTGGCGCATCTGCTCATCGCGCGCGGCATCGGTCCGGAGGATCTGGTCGCCGTCGGCATTCCGCGGTCGCTGGAATCGGTGATCGCGGTGTGGGCGGTCGCCAAGACCGGCGCCGGCTTCGTGCCGGTGGACCCGAACTATCCCGCCGACCGGGTCGAGCACATGGTCACCGACTCCGGTGCGGTGTTCGGCCTGGCCGTGGACGCGGTGCGCGATGACCTGCCCGACCGGGTGCAGTGGCTGCTCATCGATACCCCGGAGACGGCGCGGGCACTGGAGAGCTATCCGGTCGATCCGGTGACCTATACCGACCGGGTGCGGCCGCTGCGCGCCGAACATCCGGCCTACGTCATCTACACCTCCGGTTCCACCGGTCTGCCCAAGGGCGTCGTCGTCACCCAGGCCGGGCTGTCGAGTTTCTGCGATGAACAGCGCGAGCGCTACCGGGTCGGCCCGGAGTCGCGCACCCTGCACTTCGCGTCCCCGTCGTTCGACGCCTCGGTGCTGGAATTGCTGCTGGCGCTGGGCGGCCCGGCCACCATGGTGGTGGTCGCGCCGACGGTGTACGGCGGCGACGAGCTGGCCGCGCTGCTGCGGCGCGAAGGCGTGACGCACGCGTTCATCACCCCGGCCGCGCTGGCCTCGGTGGATCCGGCGGGCCTCGACGAGCTGCGGGTGATCGTCGCCGGTGGTGAGGCCTGTCCGCCGGAGCTGGTGCGCCGCTGGGTGCTGCCCATTTCCGAGGGGCGCACCCGCGAATTCTTCAATGGTTACGGTCCCACCGAGACCACCATCATGACCAATATCAGCGCGCCGCTGGTGCCGGGCGAACCGGTGACCATCGGCGGGCCGATCCGCGCCATCACCGAATACGTCCTCGACGAGCGGCTGGCTCCGGTGACCGACGGCGCCGTCGGCGAGCTCTACATCGCCGGTGCGCAGGTGGCGCGCGGCTACCACGACCGTCCCGCGTTGACGGCGGCGCGTTTCGTCGCCAACCCGTTCAACCCGAGCGGCGCCCGCCTCTACCGCACCGGCGACCTGGTGCGCATCACTGCCGATGGTGCGCTGGAGTACTTGGGCCGCAACGACTTCCAGGTCAAGATCCGTGGTTTCCGGATCGAGCTCGGTGAGATCGACGCGGTGCTGGCCGCGCACGAGACCGTCGACTTCGCGGTGACCGTCGGGCACCGGCTCGAATCCGGCGCCACCATCCTGGCCTCCTATGTGCACGCCGCGCCCGGTGCCGTCATCGATGTCGCGGAACTGGACGCGTTCGCCGAACGCAGCCTGCCCGCGCATATGGTGCCCACCGCGATCACCGTGCTCGACGAGATCCCGCTGACGCCGGTCGGCAAGCTGGACCGGCGCGCACTACCGGAACCGCAGTTGCAGACCAGGGTGTTCCGCGCGCCGAGCGGTCCGCTGGAGCAGGCCGTCGCCGAGGTCTTCGGCGAGCTGCTCGGCACCGGCGAACCCGTCGGCGCCGACGACGACTTCTTCGAACTCGGCGGCAACTCGCTCATCGCCACCCGGGTCGCCGCCCGGCTGGGTGAAGCCGTCGGCGCGCGCGTGCCTGCCCGGCTCATCTTCGAGGCCCCGACGGTGGCCGGGCTGGCGGGCAAGCTCGAACCGTTGAAGGGTGCGGGTGGACGTCGCCCGCTCACTCCCATGCCGCGCCCCGAGCACGTCCCGCTGTCGCTGGCCCAGCAGCGCATGTGGTTCCTCAACCAGTTCGACACCGCCTCGGCGGCCAACAACATCCCGTTCGCGGTGCGCCTGGACGGCCAGCTCGACGTCGCCGCGCTGCAAGCCGCCGTCGCCGACGTCATCGAACGGCACGAAACGCTGCGCACGATGTACCCGGCCATCGACGGCACCGGCTATCAGGTGGTGCTGCCCGCGGCCGAGGTGGTGCCGGATCTGGCGCCGAAGCCGGTGCCGGAGGCCGAACTGCCGGAGTGGCTCGGCCGGCTCGCGCTCACCGGTTTCGATGTGGCGGCCGAGGTGCCGTTGCGGATGGCGCTGGCCGAGGTGGGGCCCGAACAGCACGTCGTCGCGGTGGCGGTGCACCATATCGCTGCCGACGGCGCCTCGGTGGCGCCGTTCATGCGGGATCTGCTCGCGGCGTTCCTGTCCCGCCGCAACGGTGCCCGCCCGTCGTGGGCGCCGCTGGCGGTGCAGTACGCCGATTACACGCTGTGGCAACGCGAGGTGCTGGGTTCCGAGGACGACCCGGAGTCACTGGCGGCCACCCAGATCCGGTTCTGGTGCGACGCGCTGGCCGGCGTGCCCGATCGCATCGAACTGCCCGCTGACCGGCCACGACCCACGGTCGCCTCCGGTCGCGGCGCGGTCTACGACTTCGAGATCGACGCCGCCACCCATGCCAGGCTGGCCGAGATCGCCCAGCACACCGGGGCCTCGGAGTTCATGGTGGTGCACGCGGCCTTCGCGGTGCTGCTGGCGCGGCTGGCCGCCACCGACGACGTCACCATCGGCACGCCGGTCGCCGGCCGCGGCGAACGCGAACTCGACGCGCTCATCGGCATGTTCGTCAACACGCTGGTGCTGCGCACCCACGTCGACATCGGCTCCTCGTTCACCGCACTGCTCGACGAGGTCAAAGACGCCGACCTGGCCGCGTTCGCGCATGCCGAGCTGCCGTTCGAGCGGCTGGTCGAGGTGCTCGACCCGGTGCGTTCGCAGGCCCATCATCCGCTGTTCCAGGTGGCGCTGTTCTTCCAGAACATGAGCGCGCCGCGGCTGGACCTGCCCGGCCTGGCCGCCGAGGGCGTCGAATTCGCCGGTGCGATCGCCAAATTCGATCTCCAGCTGACGATCGTGCCGCGCACCGTCGACGGTGCGGCCGCCGGCCTGTCGGCCCAGTTCACCTACGCCACCGATCTGTTCGACGAGCCGACGGTGGCCGAGTTCGCCCAGCGTTTCGCCCGGGTGCTCACCGGTGTCGCCGCCGACCCGCAGGCTCCGGTCGGCGAGATCGAGCTGCTGGCCGCGGCCGACCGCGACCGCGTGCTGCGGGAGTGGAACGACACCCGCTTCCCGGTCGCGCCGGAACTGCTGCTGGACGGCTACCGGCGCACGGTCGAGCAGCGGCCCGACGCGGTGGCCGTGGTGTACGAGGGCGAGGAGCTCACCTATCGCGAGTTCGACGACCGGGTCAACCAGCTGGCCCGGCTGCTGATCGCGCAGGGTGTCGGTGCGGAATCGCTGGTCGGTCTCGCGGTGCGGCGTTCGCTGGACCTGGTGGTCGGCATGTACGCCATCGTCACCGCGGGCGGTGCGTATGTGCCGCTGGATCCGGATCATCCGGCCGAGCGGATCGCGCACATCCTCGACACCGCGCAACCGGTGTGCGTGGTCACCACCAGCACCGACGCCCGGTCGCTGCCGGCGGGCACCCCAGCACTGCACATCGACACCGCCGATCTGTCCGGCTTCGACGCCGCGCCGGTGCGCCCGCAGGAGCTGCTGCGTCCGGTGCGGCCCGACCACCCGGCCTACGTCATCTTCACCTCGGGCTCCACCGGCCGCCCCAAGGGTGTGGCGATCTCGCACGCGGCCATCCACAACCAGATCACCTGGATGCTCGCGGAGTACCCGCTCGGCTTCCACGACGTGTATCTGCAGAAGACCGCCACCACCTTCGACGTATCGCTGTGGGGCTATTTCATGCCACTGCGCGCGGGCGCACGGTTGGTCGTGGCCACCCCGGACGGGCATCGCGATCCGGCCTACGTCGCGGAAACCATTGCCGCACAGCAGGTGACGGTCACCGACTTCGTGCCGTCGATGCTGACGGTGTTCGCCGCGCACACTCGTCCCGGCTCGGTGCCGACGCTGCGTGAGGTGTTCGTCATCGGTGAGGCGCTGCCGCCGGAGACGGTGGCGGCGCTGCGCGCGGTGTGCACGGCGAATGTGCACAACCTGTACGGCCCCACCGAAGCCGCGGTCTCGGTGACTTTCTGGCCCGCCGCCGGATCCATCGAACGCACGGTGCCGATCGGCCTGCCGCAGTGGAATACCCGCGTGTACGTGCTGGATTCGCGATTGCGCCCGGTGCCGCCAGGTGTCGCCGGTGAGTTGTACCTGGCCGGGGATCAGCTGGCGCGCGGCTACGTGCGCCGCCCGGACCTGACCGCCGACCGCTTCGTGGCCAACCCGTTCGGCAACGGCCAGCGCATGTACCGCACCGGCGATCTGTGCGTGTGGCGCGAAGCCACCAGCACCACCCCGCATCGCCTGGATTACCTCGGCCGCACCGACTTCCAGGTGAAGTTCCGTGGCCAGCGGATCGAACTGGGGGAGATCGAGACCGCACTGCTGGCACAGCCGTCGGTGAGCCAGGCCGTGGCCCTGGTGGTCGGTACCGCGCTGGGCGATCAGCTGGTGGCCTACGCCGTCCCGGCGCCCGGCCACGGCATCGACCAGAACGCGCTGCTCGCGGCCGTCGGCGAGACCCTGCCCGCCTACATGGTGCCGGCGACCATCGTCGCGCTGGACGAGTTCCCGCTGAACCCGAGCGGCAAGCTGGACCGCAAAGCCCTGCCCGAGCCGGTGTTCGAGACGCGCGCCTTCCGCGCGCCGTCCACGCCGGTGGAGGAGATCGTCGCCGGTGTGTTCGGTGAAGTGCTCGGGCTCAGCCGCGTCGGCGCGGATGACGACTTCTTCGCCCTCGGCGGCAACTCTCTGGTCGCCACCCAGGTTGTCGCGCGGCTCGGCGTCGCCATGGGTGCCCGCGTCCCGGTCCGCGCGCTGTTCGAGACCTCGACGGTGTCGGCGCTGGCCGCCGCGCTCGATTCGCAGACCCATACCGACGACAACCGCGTCGCGCTCGGCAGCATCCCGCGCCCGCCGCAGCTGCCGTTGTCGCTGGCGCAGCGACGCATGTGGTTCCTCAACCGCTTCGACCAGGGCGAAGGCGCGGCCGCCGCGGCCGGATCGGCGGCCTACAACCTGCCGTTCGCGCTGCGGCTGACCGGCGCGCTGGACACCGCCGCGCTCGGCGCCGCCCTCGACGACGTGGTCGCCAGGCACGAGGTGCTGCGCACGGTGTACCCGGAGACGCCGCAGGGCCCGGTCCAGGTCGTGCTGCCGGCCGGGCAGGTCGGTCTCGACGTGGCGGTGCGCAAGCTGGCCCAGGTCGACGTCGCCGGCGCGGTGTACGCGCTGGCCTCGCAGCCGTTCGACGTGACCGAGGAAGTGCCGGTCCGGGTGCGGTTGATGGAAATCACCGATACCCCGGCCGGCTCGGCACCCGAGTACGTGCTCGCCGTCGTGGTGCACCACATCGCGGGCGATGCCTCGTCGATGGGCCCGCTGGTGCGCGACGTGATGGTCGCCTACGCCGCGCGAGTGGCGGGCGAGGCACCGTCGTGGGCGCCGCTGAAGGTGCAGTACGCCGATTACGCGCTGTGGCAGCGCGCGGTGCTCGGCGACGAAGCCGATCCGGAATCCGTTGCCGCGCGCCAGATCACGTTCTGGCGTGAGCAGCTGGCCGGACTGCCGGATGTGCTGGAGCTGCCCGCCGACCGGCCACGTCCGGCGGTGGCGTCGATGGCCGGTGGACGGGTCGAGGTGTCGATCGACGCGCACACCCATGCCGGCCTGATGAGCCTGGCGCGCAGCCACAACGCCACCCTGTTCATGGTGGTGCACACCGCGTTCGCGGTGCTGTTGTCGCGGCTGTCGGGGCAGGACGACATCGCCGTCGGCACCCCGGTCGCCGGGCGCGGTGAGCGCGAACTCGACGACGTGATCGGCATGTTCGTCAATACCGTGGTCTTCCGGACCCGGGTCGACGGCGGCGCCTCGTTCGAGGATCTGCTCGCCCGCCAGCGCGAGGTCGACCTGCAGGCCTTCGCCCACGCCGATGTGCCGTTCGAGCGGCTGGTCGAGGTGCTGAACCCGCCGCGCTCGACCGCCAGGCATCCGCTGTTCCAGGTCGGGTTGTCGTTCCAGAACGTCGCAAGGGCAGAACTGGAACTGCCCGGCTTGAGCGTCAGCGCGGTGGACGCCGATCTGGATGTGTCGCAGTTCGATCTGCATCTGATCGTCTCGGACGTCTATGACGAGTCCGGCGCACCCGCGGGCCTCGGCGGCTTCTTCACCTACGCCACCGACCTGTTCGATGCCGCCACCGTTCGCGCCTTCGGCGATCGGCTCGTGCGGCTGCTGAACGCCGTGGTCGCGGATGCGAGCGCGGTGGTCGGCGATATCGACCTGCTCGACTCCGCCGAACGCGCCGATGTGCTCACCATCTGGAACGACACCCGCCGGGAACTGCCCGAGGCGGATCGGACCACTCTGGTCACGCTGGTGGACCGCACGGTCGCCGCCGCGCCCGAGGCCGTGGCGCTCGTCGCCGATCAGGACGGCACGCCGACCCGGCTCAGCTATGCCGAGCTCGACGCCCGCGTCAACCGGCTGGCCCGGCACCTGCTCGCCCTCGGCGTCGGCCCGGAATCCCGGGTCGCGCTGGCCTTGCGCCGCTCGCCCGAGCTGGTCATCGCCATGTACGCGGTCGCGCGGGCCGGTGGCGCCTACGTTCCGCTGGATCCGGACCAGCCCATCGACCGCACCGGCTACATCCTCGATACCGCGCGACCGGTCTGCGTGCTGACCGACGCGGCCACCGGTTTCCATACCGATCAGGCGCTGCTGGTCCGCCTCGACGATGTCGACCCGCTGACCTCCGCCGCGCCCATCACCGACGCCGAGCGGGTGGCGCCGATCCGACCCGGCCACACCGCCTATGTCATCTTCACCTCCGGCTCGACCGGCCGGCCCAAGGGCGTGGCGGTTCCGCACAGCGCGATCGTCAACCAGTTGCGCTGGAAGACCGCGGAATTCGCGCTCGGTGCCGACGACGCCGTGCTGTTGAAGACGGCGGCAACCTTCGATCTGTCGGTGTGGGAGTTCTGGTCGGCGGCGGTGAGTGGCGGCAGGCTCGTCATCGCCGCCCCCGACGGCCACCGCGACCCCGCCTACCTGCACGACCTCATGGTGCGCGAGCAGGTCACCACGCTGCATGTGGTGCCGTCCATGCTGGACGCGCTGCTGGTCGCCGCCGACACCGCGCCGCCTTCGCTGCGCCGGGTGCTGGCCATCGGTGAGGCGCTGCCCGGCACGCTGGCCCAGCGCTTCCTGGCCGCGAATCCCGCTGTGGCGCTGTACAACCTGTACGGCCCGACCGAGGCCGCGGTCTCGATCACCAGCCACCGGGTCACCAGCGCCGACCATACGACGGTGCCGATCGGCGGCCCGGAATGGAACAGCCGCGCCTACGTCCTCGATGCCCGGCTGCGACCGGTGCCGGTGGGCGTCCCCGGTGAGCTGTACCTGGCCGGTGCGCAGCTGGCCCGCGGCTATTTCGGCCGCCCGGATCTGACCGCCGACCGCTTCGTCGCCGACCCGTTCGGTGCCGGCGAGCGCATGTACCGCACCGGCGACCTGGTCGTGTGGAACCGCGACGGCGAGCTGGAATACCGCGGCCGCACCGACTTCCAGGTGAAGATCCGCGGCTTCCGCATCGAACTCGGTGAGATCGAGGCGGCGCTGCTTGCGCTGCCGGAGGTGGCGCAGACCGCGGTGCTGGCCAAGTCGGACCCGCACACCGGTGACCGGCTCGTCGCCTACGTGGTTCCGGCCGGGCAGCACGGCGCCGGCTTCGATCTGCCGCAGGTGCTCGCCGCGCTCGGCTCGGCCCTGCCGTCGTACATGGTGCCCTCGGCGTTCGTGGTGCTGGACGCGCTGCCGTTGAACGTCAACGGCAAGCTGGACCGCAACGCCCTGCCGGAACCGGAGTTCGAGGCGCGCGAATACCGTGTCCCCGCAACGCCGGTCGAGGAGATCGTGGCCGCGGTCTTCGGTGAGGTCCTCGGCGTCGATCAGGTCGGCGCCGACGACGATTTCTTCGCCCTCGGCGGCAACTCGCTGCTGGCCACCCAGGTCGCCGCCCGCATCGGCGCGGCCATGGACACCCGGGTGCCGGTGCGGGCGCTGTTCGAGGCCTCGACCGTCGCGGCCCTCGCGGTGAAGGTCGAGCACACCGCGACCGGGTCCGCGCGCGTCCCGCTGGTGGCCAGGCCCCGGCCGGAGCGGATTCCGCTGTCGTTCGCCCAGCAGCGGATGTGGTTCCTCAACCAGTTCGACACCGCCGCCGCGGTCTACAACATCCCGGCCGCCATCCGGCTCTCCGGCGAGCTGGATGTGCGGGCGCTCGAGCAGGCCGTCGGCGATATCGTCGCCCGCCACGAGATCCTGCGCACCATCTACCCGAACACCCCTGAGGGCCCGGTCCAGCAGGTGCTGGCCCCGCGCGAGGTGCCCGTCGACCTCACCCCCGCTCAGATCGGCGAGGAGCGGGTTGGCCACGAGGTGGCCGCGGTGGTCGGCACCGGCTTCGACGTCACCGCCGAAGTCCCGTTCCGCACCAAGCTCTTCCAGCTCGCCGGCAGTGAATACGTGCTGGTTTTCGTGGCCCACCACATCAGCGCCGACGGCTGGTCGATGGGCCCGCTGACCCGCGACCTCATGCTGGCCTACGCCGCCCGCAGCAACGGCAACGAGCCCGCCTGGACGCCGCTGCCGGTGCAGTACGCCGACTACGCGCTGTGGCAGCGCGAAGTGCTCGGCGAGGAAACCGATCCGGACTCGGTGGCGGGCGCCCAGCTCGACTACTGGACCAAGGAACTGGCCGACCTGCCCGACGAGCTGAACCTGCCGTCGGACCGGCCGCGTCCGCCGGCGCAGAGCTTCGCCGGCGGCAAGACCGAGTTCGTGGTCGACGCCGGCGTGCACGCCGCGCTCACCGACCTTGCCCGCACCCACAACGCCACCCTGTTCATGGTGGTGCACACCGCGCTGACGGTCTTCCTGTCGCGCATGTCCGGGACCGACGACATCGCGGTCGGCACCCCGATCGCGGGCCGTGGCGAAGCCGAACTCGACGACCTCATCGGCATGTTCGTCAACACCCTGGTGCTGCGCACCCGGGTCGCACCGGAGCTGAGCTTCGACCAGCTGCTCGCCGCCAACCGCGATACCGATCTGCGCGCCTTCGCCAACGCCGACATCCCGTTCGAGCGGCTGGTGGAAGCGCTGGACCCGGAACGCTCGGCCGGACGTCATCCGCTGTTCCAGGTGGCGCTGTCGTTCGAGAACCTGGCCGCCACCGGCTTCGAGCTGCCCGGCCTGAGCTTCGCCGCCCTCGATCCGGCCGCCGACGCCGCCAAGTTCGATCTGCTGCTCACCGTGCGCGAGCAGCGCGACGAGCACGGCGCCGAAGCCGGTATCGCCGCCGAATTCACCTATGCGCGTGACCTGTTCGACGAGTCGACGGTGGTGGATTTCGGCCGTCGCTTCCGGCGCATCCTGGCCGCTGTGGCCCGCGACAGCAGCCGCGCCGTCGGCGATCTGGACATCCTCGACGACTCCGAACGCCTCGACCTGATCAGCCGCATGGGCGCACCGGCCGAGCCCGTGCGCACCCTGCCCGAGCTGATGGCCGACGCGGTGGCCGCCAATCCCACCGGCGTGGCCGTCGTGGTGGGTGAGCGTTCCTTCCGCTACGCCGAACTCGATGCCGCCTCCGCCCAGCTGGCGCGCGCGCTGATCGAGCGCGGCGCCGGACCGGATGTGCTGGTGGCGGTGGCCCTGCGCCGCTCGGTGGAATCGGTGCTGGCGCTGTGGGCGGTGGCCAAGACCGGCGCGGCGCTGGTCCCGATCGACCCGACCTATCCGGCCGACCGGATCGCGCATATGGTGCGCGATTCCGGTGCCTCGCTCGGCATCACGATGAACGCCGAACTCGACGACCTGCCCCCGATGACCGGCGGCGGCTGGATCCGGATGGACGATCGCGGCTTCACCATGGACGTGGCCGCACGCTCGGATCGCCCGATCACCGCCGCCGACCGGCGTGGGCCGATCCGCGCGGGCAACGCCGCCTACGTCATCTACACCTCCGGCTCCACCGGCCTGCCCAAGGGCGTCGTCGTCACCCACGCGGGCCTGGCGAATTTCAGCGCGGAGCAGGTGCAGCGCTACCACCTCGACACCTCCACCCGCGCACTGGCTTTCGCCTCGCCGTCGTTCGACGCCTCGATGCTCGAGTTGCTGCTCGCGCTCGGGTCGGCCGGCACGCTGGTGGTGGCGCCGCCGCTGATGTTCGGCGGTGACGAGCTGGCCGAACTGATCAGGACCGAAGGCGTGACACACGCCTTCATCACCCCGTCGGTACTGGCGTCGCTGGATTCGTCGGCGCTGTCGGGGATGCGCGCCATCGTGGCCGGCGGTGAGGCCGTGCCGGCCGAGCTGGTCGCCAAGTGGGGCGGGATGAACGGGCGGGCCTTCCACAACGGTTACGGGCCCACCGAGACCACCATCATGACCAACATCAGCGACCCGCTGCGTCCCGGCGATCCGGTGACCATCGGCGCGCCGATCCGCGGTATGCGGGCGCTGGTACTCGACACCAGGTTGCGGCCGGTGCCCGAGGGCGTCGCCGGTGAGCTGTACCTGGGCGGGATCCAGCTGGCCCGCGGCTATCACGCGCGAGCCGGCCTCACCGCCGCCCGCTTCGTCGCCGACCCCTACGGCGCACCGGGTGAGCGGCTCTACCGCACCGGCGACGTGGTGCGCTGGCTTGGCCGCGAAGTGGAGTATGTGGGCCGCAACGACTTCCAGGTGAAGGTTCGCGGTTTCCGCATCGAACTCGGCGAGATCGACAGCGCGCTGGCCGCCCAACCGGGCATCGGTTTCGCGGTCACCATCGGCCGCGAAACCGCCGCGGGCGCGACCATTCTGGTGTCCTATGTGCTGCCCGAGCGCGGTGTTACCCCCGACGTCGGCGAGCTGACCGCCCAACTGGGCCGGGTGCTGCCCGACTACATGGTGCCCACCGCCATCGTGGTGCTCGACGAGATCCCGCTGACCCCGGTCGGCAAACTGGACCGCCGCGCGCTGCCGGAACCGGTGCTGGAGACCCGCGCCTACCGGGCCCCGCGCAGCACCGCCGAACAGGTGATCGCGGAGGTCATCGGCGAGGTTCTCGGCGTCGACCAGGTCGGCCTGGACGACGATTTCTTCGCCCTCGGCGGCGACAGCATCGTCTCCATCCAGGTGGTGTCGCGGGCCAGGGCCAAGGGCGTCGACTTCACCCCGCGCGAGGTCTTCCAGGCCAGGACCGTCGAGGCGCTGGCCGCCGCGGCCACCGTCGGTGGAGCGCCCGGCGACGAGGCAGGCGAGCTGCCCGCCACACCCACCGCGATGCGGCTGCTCGAGCACGGCGGTTCCGGGGTGGAGCCGCGCGCCATCGTGCTCGAGGTGCCCGCCAGCTGCCCGGCCGAGGCGGTGGAGACCGCCGTCGGTGCGGTGCTCGATCAGCATCCGATGCTGTGGGCGCGGCTCGACACCCGCGGTGCCGTCCCGGTGCTGCGCATCCCCGTGGCCGCCGACCGGGGCGAGCGCCAGTTCAGCTGGCTCGATCCCGAACTCGGCGAGACCACCCTGCCCATCGATGACGTCGTCGGCGCGGCCGTCGACGCCCTCGACCCGGAGCAGGGCCGCAACATCCACTTCGTGGCCACCGGGACCCCGGAGGCCTTCCGGCTGGTGGTGGTGGCCAACGCGATGGTCGTCGACGATGTGTCCTGGCGGACCATCATCGACCAGCTCACCACCGCATGGAACCGTGGCAGGCACGCCGCCCCCGCCGCGCCGGAATCCGGTCTCGGCGCGCTGATCCGCTCGCTCGCCGAGCGGGCGCATTCGCCCGCCATCGCCGCCGAAGCGCAGTGGTGGCAGCAGACGCTGGCCGCCGCCACCCGCGACGACCTGCCCACCGGCGCCGCCGACCTGCGCTCCCGGCGCCGGGTCTCGCTCACCATCACCGCCGAGGGCACCGAGGCCGTGGCCGCGGTGGCCGAGGCCTACCACGCCTCCGTCGACGAGGTGCTGCTCACCGCCGTCGCGCTGGCCCTGCACACCGCGCAGCGCGAATCCGTCACCCGCGCGGTGGGTTCGGTGATCCGCCTGGACGCCGACGGCCGCGCCGTCGCCGAGATCGACGCGAGCAATATCGTCGGCGGCTTCCGCACCGCGTACCCGCTGCCGCTGCGCCTCGACGGCATCGACGTCCCCGACGCGCTGGTCGGCGGCCGGGCCGCGGGCGCCGCGCTCACCCAGATCAAGGAACTGCACCGGGCGGTGCCAGGACGCGGCGTCGGCTACGGCCTGCTGTGCTACCTGAATCCGGAAGCCGCCGCGGGTCTGCGCGATTTCGGTCGCGGGCGCTTCGCGCTGCGCTACCGGGATCTGCGCCCGGCCCGGGTGCACACCGACGCACCGGCCGACGATCTGCTGCTCGCGCTCACCGTCGACGCCACCGACGACGGCCTGCTGGCCCGATTCGATTACGCGGCAGCGGTGTTCGCCGCCGATGAGGTGAAGACCTTCGCCGAGCACTGGATCCGGGCCCTCGGTGGACTCGCCGAGCACGGGCTGCGGCCCGACGCCGGCGGGTTCAGCCCGTCGGATTTCCCGCTGATCTCGTTGCGCCAGGACGATATCGACCGTTTCGCCCGCGACTATCCGCAGCTGACCGATGCCTGGCCGGTGACGCCGTTGCAGTCGGGCATGCTGTTCCACGCGCTGCTGGCCGACACCTCCGTCGACGTCTACACCACCCAATTCGTGCTCGAGCTCGGCGGCACCGTCGATCCGGCCCGGATGCAGGCCGCCGCGCAGGCGGTGCTGGACCGGCACGCCAACCTGCGGGTGGCCTTCGCCGACGACGCCGAGGGCGCGCCGGTGCAGATCGTGCAGGACGGCATCGAGGTTCCGTGGCGGATGATCGACCTCTCGCATCTGGACCCGGCTGCCGCCGCTGCCGAGGCCGAACGCATCAAATCCGCTGATCTGGCCGACCATTTCGACATGCGGACAGCGCCGCTGCTGCGCTTCACCCTGATCCGCACCAGCGCCGCCGGAATCGGTGCCGAAAGCGCCTACCAGCTGTTGGTCACCAGCCATCACATCCTCATCGACGGCTGGTCCATGCCGTTGCTGATGAAGGATCTGCTCACCCTCTACGCGCTCGGCGGCAACTCGCGGCATCTGCCGCAGGTCCCGCCCTACCGCGACTACCTGGCCTGGCTGATCGCGCAGGACCCGGAGGCCGCGCGGCAGGCCTGGCGCACCGCGTTGGCCGGCATCACCGAGCCGACGCCGCTGGCGCCGGTGGATCCGGGCCGGGAGATCTCGGCCGGCGTCGGTGAGGTGGGATTCGAACTGTCCCAGGCCGATACGACCGCGCTGACCCGGCTGGCCGCCCACCTCGGCGTCACGGTGAACACCGTGGTCCAGGCCGCGTGGGGCTTGCTGATCGGTCGCAGCGTCGACCGTGACGACGTCGTGTTCGGCGCCACCGTGTCCGGTCGCCCACCGCAGCTCGACGGCGTGGAAGCCATGGTCGGGCTGTTCCTCAACGCCATCCCGGTGCGGGTGCGGCTGGGCGCGACCGACACCCTCGGCGGGCTGCTGCGGCAGTTGCAGGCCGAACAGGCCGATCTGCTCGGCTACCACTACCTCGGGCTCAGCGATATCCAGGACGCCGTGGGTGTGGAGGGCCTGTTCGACTCGCTGGTCGTTTTCGAGTCCTTCCCGGTCGACCGCGAGGGGCTGGCCGAAGCCAGTGCCATCGACGGAATGAACATCACCGGTGTCGGCGCGGTCAACGGCACCCACTATCCGGTGACGGTCATGGTGGTGCTCGACCACCAGCTGCGAGTGTCGGTGAAGTACCTGCGCGATCTGTTCGACACCGCCGCCGCCGACGCCCTGGCACGCAGGCTGGAAGCGGCGATCGGCCGGTTCGTCACCGAGCCGCAGGCCAAGGTCGCCGATATCGACGTGCTGCTGCCCGCGGAGGCCGCCGAACTGGCCGCGCGCAATGCCACCGCGGTGCCCGAACTGCTCGACGACGCGACCCTGCTGACGTTGTTCGACGCCCAGGTGGCCCGCACTCCGGACGCGCCGGCCGTCCGCTACCGCGACGCGGTGCTCAGCTACCGCGAACTCGACGCGCGCTCGCGGGCGCTGGCCGCCGAGCTGAACACCTTCGGCGTCGGCCCCGGCACGCTGGTCGGTGTCGCCATGCGTCGCGGTCTGGATCTGGTCGTCTCGATCTACGCGGTACTGCGCGCAGGGGCGGGCTATGTCCCGATCGACCCGGACCATCCGGCCGAGCGCAGCGAATACGTGCTCTCCGGTGCCGCGCCGATCTGCGTCCTCACCACCAGCGCCGACGGTTTCGGCACCGGCACCGGTGTGCCGGTGGTCGCGGTGGACACGCTGTATCTCGCACCGGCCGACGGCTTCGCAGGCCCCCGCGTGCACCCCGACGACATCGCCTACGTCATCTACACCTCCGGCTCCACCGGCCGCCCCAAGGGTGTGATGATCACGCACCGGCAGATGGCCAACCAGTTCCGCTGGGCCCAGCGCACCTACCCGCACGACACGAGCGATGTGGTGCTGCACAAGACGCCGATCACCTTCGACATCTCCACCTGGGAGCTGTTCTGGCCGCTGCACACCGGCGCCTCGATCGTGATCGCCGAACCCGACGGGCACCGCGATCCGGCCTACCTCGCACGCACCATCGCCGACAATGCCGTCACCACCGTGCATTTCGTGCCCTCGATGCTGGACGCGTTCCTCGATCCGGTGGCCAGCGGTGCCGCCGTGGCCGAATACCCGTCGCTGCGCCGGGTGTTCGCCGCCGGTGAGGCATTGTCCGGGGAGACCGCCGCGACGTTCACCGCCGCGCTGCCCGGCACCGCGCTGATCAACTGGTACGGGCCCGCCGAAGCCACGGTGGTGACCGCGCATCCGGTCACCGACACCGGTGTCACGGCGATCCCGATCGGCACCCCGGTGGCCAATACCGAGGTGCTGGTGCTGGATCGGCAGCTGCGGCCGGTGCCGCCCGGTGCGGCCGGTGAGCTGTATGTCGCCGGGGTGCAGCTGGCCCGCGGCTACCACGACCGGCCCGCGCTGACCGCCGAACGCTTCGTCGCGGGCGCGGGCGGCACCCGTCTCTACCGCACCGGCGACGTGGTCCGCTGGACCGGCACCGGCGCGGACGCGGCCCTGGAATACCTGGGCCGCAGCGACTTCCAGGTGAAACTGCGCGGCCAGCGCGTCGAGCTCGGCGAGATCGAGACGATCCTGCTCGGCCACGAAACGGTCCGGCACGCGGCCGTCTCGCTGGTGCGCGCCGCCACCGGCGACCGTCTGGTGGCCTATGTGGTCGCCGCGCCGGGCCACACCATCGACGACCGCGAACTGCTCGCCCACGCGCGGGCCGCACTGCCGTCGTACATGGTGCCCTCGGCCGTGGTGGTGCTCGAGCAGATGCCGTTGAACGCCAGCGGCAAACTCGACCGGATGGCGCTGCCGGTGCCGCAACTGTCGGGCCGTCCTTTCCGGGCACCGACCACCCCGCTGGAGCGCACCATCACCGAGGTGTTCGCCGAAGTCCTCGGCGTCGAGCGGGTCGGCATGGACGATGATTTCTTCGACCTCGGCGGCAACTCGCTCATCGCCACCCGTGCGGTGAGCAGGCTGCGTACTCGCACCGGCGCCGAGATCCGGGTGCAGTGGTTCTTCACCGACTCCACCCCGGCCGACCTGGCAACGAGGATCCTGGCCGTGCTGTCCGGCGAACACGACTACGACCTGGACTCCAACGCCGCGCTCGGCGTGGTGCTGCCCATCCGCACCCGGGTGCCGCACGACACCGCGCCCGACGACCCGGTGTTCTGCATCCACCCGATGTACGGACTGTCCTGGTGCTACGCCGGATTCGCCCGCTACCTGCCCGCCCGGTACCCGATCTACGGCCTGCAGTCGCCGGCGCTGTCGGAGGACGGCTACCTGCCGCGATCGCTGACCGAGATGGCCCGCCGCTACGCCGCCGAGATCCGCGCGGTCCAGCCGCAGGGCCCGTACCGGCTGCTCGGCTGGTCGTTGGGCGGGGTGATCGCGCACGCGATCGCCACCGAGCTCCAGGCCGCGGGCCACGAGGTGACGCTGCTGGCGATGCTGGACAGCCATCCCGCCATCGACGTCACCGATTTCCGTGCCGCCATCCGCGACGCGCTGGCCGAACTCGGCATCGGCGACGCCCAACTGCCCGACGGCGATATCCACGACCTCACCGACGAGGCACTGGCCGCCCTGCACGCCACCATCCCGCCGGATATGGCGGTGCTCACACCCGAGCGGGTGCGCCGCATCTACCGCAGCGCGGTCCGCTCGGCCGAACTCATCGCCGAGCACCGGCCCGGAGTGTTCCGCGGCAGGCTGGACTACTTCAGCGCCGCGGGCCACGACACGGCGGCCGGGAACTGGGACGCCTACGTCGACGGCACCGTCGCCGACCACCCGGTGGCGGCAGATCACGATCAGATGACCTCGCCCGAGGCGCTGGCCGAGATCGGTCCCTTGCTCGCCGACCGGCTCGATCCCGCCCGTACGGCGGGTCGGACATGATCAGATATGGGCGGCTCCGGCATGATGGTGGCAACGGTGAGGTAACGATGTCCACTGTTGTCACGACTACATAGACCGTATGGTCGGGCGTGACGCGGCGGTGTCTGTCCCGGCCCGGCCCGGGATGCCCGCCGACCGAAGTCGTCATGGGAATGCCCGATAAATCTCGATAAGAAGCGAAGGTGCGAAATTGACACGTCGACCCACCCGGCGCCGCGGTACTCGTGCCGCGGCGATGATCGCGGCAACGGCAGTTCTCGCGGGCGTCATGTCCGGACTCGGCGCATCCCCGGCGGCAGCGGCTGACCCGATCATCGACAACCGGAGTCTGCTGGCCGACCCCACCGCGCCCGACGGTTCCCGCATCGTCAAGGCCGAGTACAAGGACGACCGCAACATCCGGTTGCACGTGCACTCCACCGCGATGGACGAGAACGTCATCATCGACGTGCAGCGCCCGGCCGACGCCTCGGTCCCGCGCCCCACCCTGTACCTGCTCAACGGTGCCGGCGGCGGCGAGGACGACGCCTCGTGGCAGGTGAAGACCGACGCCCTCGAGTTCCTGTCGGACAAGAACGTCAACGTGGTGCAGCCGGTCGGCGGCAAGTGGAGCTACTACACCGACTGGATCGCCGACGATCCGGTGCTCGGCCGCAACAAGTGGAAGACCTTCTTCACCGAAGAGCTGCCCCCACTGATCGACGGCGCGCTCGGCACCAACGGCACCAACGCCATCGCGGGCCTGTCCACCTCGGGCACCACCGTGCTCGCGCTGCCCATCGCCAAGCCCGGCCTGTACAAGGCCGCCGCCGCCTACAGCGGTTGCGCCCAGACCAGCGACCCGGTGGGCTCGGAGTTCGTGAAGCTGACCGTCGAGACCTGGGGCGGCGGCGACACCATGAACATGTGGGGTCCGCAGGGCTCGGAGGAATGGGTCAAGAACGATCCGTACGTCAACGCCGAGGGCCTGCGCGGCCTCGATCTCTACATCTCCACCGGCAACGGCCTGCCCGGCCAGTACGACACCCTCAACGGCCCCTACGCGCTGCCCGGCGCCTACGGCCTGGCCAACCAGATCGTCATCGGTGGCGTCATCGAGGCGGGCACCAACTTCTGCACCCACAACCTGAAGAACAAGCTCGACTCGCTCGGAATCCCGGCCACCTACAACTTCCGGGATTCCGGCACCCACTCGTGGGGTTACTGGCGTGACGAGTTCCAGCGTTCCTGGCCGGTCCTGGCCAAGGGCCTCGGGATCTGATCCTTCGTCGACCTACGACAGCCGCTCCGGTACACCGGGGCGGCTGTCGCCGTTCGTGGGCTAGTTGTCGCCGTGCGCCCGGCTAGACCCAGTTCTCGATCCAGTACCGCCACAGCACCGGCGCGTACGACTCCAGCGGCGGCACCGCGATTCCGCTGTCCGCCAGCGCGGCGGTGGTGTGCCGGCAATCGAACCAGCAGCTGAACTCGCTGTGCTCGAGAAGGTCGAGCGGCACGCCCACTCTGGGCAGTACCCGCTCGGCGCCGGGCAGGCGCAGCATCATCTCCAGCGTGCGTTTGGGCATGATCTCCACCAGATGCGGCGCGCCCGCCTCGTCGGCGAACAGATTCAATGCCGCCACCGCGCCCCGCCGGCGCGGGTCGACCAGATGGAAGGTCTGCTCACCCGGTCCGGGCAGGTGGGCGAGATGGGCCAGCGCCTGCGCGGCGAAATCCACCGGAACCATGTTGGTTTCGCCCAGTTTCGGCACCAGTACCGGCAGCAGGCGTGGCAGCTGGGCGGCCATCCGCAGCAGCCGGAAGAAGTAGTAGGGCCCGTCGACGCGATCGTTGACGCCGGTCACCGAATGCCCGACGACGATCGAGGGCCGGTAGATCCGCCAGTTGAGCCCGGATGCGCGCACGATCCGCTCGGCCTCGAAGGCGGCCCGCTGGGCGGGTGTCGCCACCTGCTGTCCGACGTCGAACATGTCTTCGGTGAACAGGCCTTCGAAGCGCCCGGCGACCTCGACCGTGGACAGGTGATGCAGTCGCTGTGCGCGCAGGTCGGCCGCCAGCTCGACCACGTTGCGGGTGTCGTTCCCGACGCCGGGCTCGGCGAGCGGCCGTTGCTGCGCGTCCCGATATCGCTGCTCGTCGTAGCCCGCGGCCAGATGGAAGACGTGGTCGATGCGTCCGCGATGCTCGGCCAGCCACATCGGGTCGAGGCCGAGTCCCGGCGCGCCGAGATTGCCGGGCACCGGCCGCACCCGATCGCCGGCCGACCACTCTCTGGCGCAATAGTCGAAACGTGCGGCCGAATTCGGCCCCGGCCGCACCACGACGTGAATGTCATCCGCACGTTTGAGGAGTTCGGGGATGAGGAACCGACCAATGAACCCAGTCGCCCCGGTAACCAGGTAAGTCATAGCCGGTCAACATAGTCCCCGGTCTCGGGGCCGCCGCGACCGGTGTGGGCTAGTCGGCGAAAACGGCCTTGCGCTTGCCGAGCATGGCCGCGGCGCCCTCGCGGAAATCGGCCGACTCCAGCAGTTCGACCTGACCGGTCTTCTCCGCGTCGAGCACGTCGTCCAGGGCGCGCAGGGTGGCCAGATTGAGCGCTTTCTTGGTGAGCTCGAGCGCGCGGCGCGGGCCGTGCGCGATTTTGTCCACCGCCGCCTGCACGGTGGCGTCGAGTTCGTCGACCGGCAGTGCCGCGGTGAGCAAACCGGCCTCGCGCGCGGCCGTGGCGGGCAGGCGCTTGCCGAGTAGCGCCATCTCCGTGGCGAGCGGGCGTCCGGCCGCGGCCGCCACCAGGGCCGCCGCACCGCCGTCGGGCATCAGGCCGATATTGATGAAGGCGAGCAGCAGATAGGAATCGTCGGCCGCGTAGACGAGGTCGGCGGCCAGCGCGATGCCGACACCGATGCCCGCGGCCGCCCCGCGAATCCGGGCGATCACGGGTACCGGAGCGTCGACGATCGCGCGGACGAGCCGGTTGGCCGCGTCCATCGTCATCTCGGGGGTGATGCCGTCGGTGTCGGCGGCCAGATCCGCGCCGGTGCAGAAATCCTCGCCGTCGCCGGTCAGCAGGACCACCCGCACTCCGGTGTCCTCGGCCAGGGCCAGGAAGGTGTCGCCGAGGGCGACCATCGTCTGATAGGAGATGGCGTTCTTCCGGCCCGGATTGCTGATGGTGATCCGCAGGACCCTGCCGTCCCGCACCGCGGTGAACCCGGCCGTCGGGGATGATGAACCGTCGCTGACCATTTCCGCTCCCTGTGCTGCGATTCGGCGGACACCGGCCGTGAATCGTGGTTAACTTTGCGAATTGTGGTTAACTTAGGATGATTCGTCCGGCGCTGTCAACCGGTGGCGCCGCCGCAGAATGGAGAGCAACATGGTCGCCGATCGCAGCGAGGTCGACCTCGTGCGCACGCGGCCGGCGGGCGGTCGAACCGTGCGTCGCAGGCCCAAGGATCGCAAGGTCCAGATCATCCGGGCGGCGGCTCGTGCCTTCAGCGAACGCGGCTACTACCCGGTTGGGGTGGACGAGATCGCCGCCGAGGTCGGCATCTCCGGCCCGGCGCTCTACCGCCATTTCGCCAACAAATACGCCTTGCTGGTCGCCGCCGCGGAAGAGGGCGCGCGTCAACTGCTCGACGTCGCCGTCGCCGCCGACGATCCGGCGCTCGATCCCGCCGACCGCCTGGACGCGCTGATCCGCGCCGTCGCCGACCACACCATCGATATCCGGCGCGAAGCCGGGCTCTACCGCTGGGAGCGGCGCTACCTGGAGAAGGCGGACCGCACCCGCATCAAGACCCTCTACGACGGGCTCAACGCCACCTTCGCCGCGCCGATCGCGCAGCTGCGCCCGGAATCCGCGCCGGAGGACGTCGCGCTGCTCGCCGCGGGCGTGCTCAGCACCATCGGCAGCATCTCCGCTCACCGCACCGCACTGTCCACCGCCCGGCTGCTGCCGCTGCTGCGTGAGATGTCGACCGCGATCGTGCGCGCCGAGCTGCCACCCGCGCCGAGTGCGGCCGATCCGGCGCCGCAGCCGCGCGGGCTTCCGGTCACCTCGAAACGCGAACAGCTGCTCACCGAGGCCATCCGCATCTTCGGCAGGCAGGGCTATCACGAGGCCAGCATCGAAGAGATCGGTTCGGCGGTCGGGATCAACGCCTCGAGCGTCTACCGCTACTTCAGCAGCAAATCCGACCTGCTGGCCGCGGCCTTCCATCGCACCGGCGACCGGCTCGCCATCGCCATCAGCGAGGCGCTGGCCGAGGCCACCAGCCGCGCCGACGCCGTCGACCGCATCGCCGACCGGTACGCCCGGCTCAGCTTCGCGATGCCGGAGATCATGCCGGTCTACTACGCCGAGTTCAGCAATCTGCCGCAGGCCGAGCAGCACAAGCTGCGCGCGATCCAGCGGCAGAACGTCCTCGAGTGGGCCAACCTGCTCGACGGCGACCCGATCGAGGCACGTTTCCGGGTGCACGCCGCGATCGGGCAGGTGATCGATGTGGGCAGGCTGGTGCGGTTCGACGCGCGACCCGAGCACATTTCCCGGGTCCACGCGCTGATGATGGCGGTGTTGCTCGGTCCCGCGCGCTGACGCGCTTCTCCGGCCGACCGGGCGCGCCTCAGCGCCCGTGCCGTAGCCGGAAGATCGTGCGCGCGATCCGCAGCTGGCGCGAATTGCGTTCGAAAGTGGTGAGTTTCAGCGGCGCGCGATACTTGGTCCGCGCGATCGCGAGGGTGCGGGTGAATTCCAGCAGCCCCAGTTCGCCGTGGCTGTGGCCCTGCCCGTATTCGCCGACCCCGCCGAACGGCAGCGCCGGGATGCCCGTGCACGCGGTCGCGGAGTTCACCGTCACCACGCCGACCCGCAGCCGTTCGGCGAAGGCTTCGACGCTGGCGACATCGCGGGTGAACACCGAGACCGACAACCCGCTGCCGACGGCGTTCACCCGCCGCACCGCCTCGTCCATATCGGCGACCTTGTTGACCACCAGGACCGGACCGATGGCCTCGCCGCTGACGACCAGGCTCTCCTCCGGCACCTCGGCCAGCACGATCGGCTCGACATACGGTTCGCGGATCGAATCGAGCCCGCCGACCACCGCGCGCCCGCCCCTGGCCAGTGCGTCGCGCACCTGCCTGCGGACCACGTCGGTCTGCTCTTCGAGAATCATCGGCCCGTAGCAGGCGTGCTTGGCCGCGCCGGGGCGCAGCCGCCTCGCGTGCTCGATCACCAGATCGAGGAAGGGCTCGTACACCGATTCGGCGACATAGGCGCGCTGGATCCCGGCGGCGTTCTGGCCGGCATTGGCCATCGCGCCGAACACCGCCGCCTCGGCGGCCTCGTCGAGCTTCGCGTCGACCTGCACCACCATGGCGCCCTTGCCGCTGTACTCGACCACGACCGGCGTCAGCGTCTGGGCGCACAGTTCGATCACCTTGCGGCCCTCGGCTTCCGGGCCCGCGTAGGCGATCTTGTCGACCCCGGCCCGGCACAGCGTCGCGGTGGTGGTCGCATCACCGGTGATCGCTTGCAGCACCGGCTGATCGGGCGCGAGGTCGGCCCAGGTCTGGGCCAGCCACACGCCGACGCCGGTGGTGAGTTCGTGCGGTTTGAACACGACCGCATTACCCGCCGCCATCGCGTAGGCGATCGAACCCATCGGGGTGAAAACCGGGTTGTGCCAAGCGCCGATCACGCCGATCACCCCGAGCGGCAGGAACCCCACCGAAGCGCGCTGATTGCGGGTGAGCCAGGTGGAATCGATGACGCGGCGGCCGAGGGTTCGCCCGGCATTGCGGGCGGCCCAATCGAGGTTCTCGATCGCCAGCATCACCTCGATGGCGGCGTCGGCTTCGGGCTTGCCGGTTTCCTCGCGGACGAGGTCGATCAGTTCCCCTGAGCGCCGTGCGATGCTGCGTTTCCAGTCCAGCAGCCATCGCTTGCGGGCACCGAAACTCAGGTGCGCCCACCACTTTTCGGCCGCACGGGCCGCGCGAACGGCACGTTTCAGCTCGCTGGAACCCTGGACGGCGTAAGTGCCGACCGTTTCCCCGGTGCGTGGGTCGTAGGACGTAAGCACGCTCGGTCGGCCCGATCCTCCCGAACGCGCCGCCACATGTGGCTGCGCGGACTCGGCCATGCGTCCAAGACTATGGGCGCGGTGACCGGGCGACAAGGTACCTGCGCTGCCATACCGCTGCCGAACACTCGCCGTACCTGCGCCTATTCGAAACCCGGCGGATAGTGTGAGTAAGCGCACAACCGAACGGTCCGCCGCTGCGGTGCGCCCGGACCGCCCCGGATGCGAAACCCGGGCCGGTAACATCGCGCCCGGCGGTACGGATCACCATGCGGGACGTCGCTGCGTGCGCTCCGGCGACCCACCCCTGCCCGGCCGATAGTGGAGAGTTGATGCCGAGTTCGAATCATGTCGAGTCGCCCGCGAGCGAGCCCGCCGTCCAGGTCGTGGACGTGCGGAAGTCGTTCGGTGAGGTGCACGCGCTGCAAGGCATCAGTTTCACCGCCGAGAAGGCGAGTGTGCTCGGTGTGCTCGGCCCCAACGGAGCAGGCAAGACCACCACCGTCAAGATCCTGTCCACCCTGCTGCGGCCGGATTCGGGCACCGCGATCGTCGCCGGTCACGATGTGCAGAAGGATCCGGCGGGCGTGCGCCGCTCGATCATGATGACCGGCCAGTACGCCGCGCTGGACGAGAACCTGTCCGGCCGGGAGAACCTGGAACTGTTCGGCAGGCTGATGGGCCTGAGCAAATCGGCCGCCCGCAAGCGCGCCGACACCCTGCTTGAGGAATTCGATCTGGTCAGCGCGGGTCGTCGCGCGGTACGCAACTACTCCGGCGGCATGCGCAGGCGCGTCGATATCGCCTGCGGCCTGGTGGTGCGGCCCGAAGTGGTGTTCCTCGACGAGCCGACCACGGGCCTGGATCCGCGCAGCCGCCAAGGCGTGTGGGACCTGGTCAACGCCCTCAAGGCGCAGGGCATCACCGTCCTGCTGACCACGCAGTACCTCGAAGAGGCCGACGTGCTCAGCGACAACATCATCGTCATCGACAAGGGCACCGTCATCGCCGAGGGCACCGCCGACGAACTCAAGGAGAAGACCGGCGGCAGCTACTGCGAAGTCGTCCCGCTGGACCCGTCGGATCTGTCCAAGGCGGCAGCCGCGCTCGGTGATCTGGTGCCGTCGGCGGTCTCGGCCGAACTGAACGGCGCCGACCGGCTCTCGATTCCCGCCCCGGACGGCGCCGCGACCCTGGCCGAGGCGTTGCGACGGCTGGACTCCGCCGGGGTAGACCTGGCCGATATCGCGCTGCGGCGGCCCTCCCTCGACGACGTGTTCCTCTCCATCACCGGTCATTCGGGCGGGGCGGCGTGAGTGGGTCAGGGCCGGAGGCGGTAGCGGAGCGTAACCACGCAGGCCCCTCACTCACGTCAGATGGGCAGAGCGTGACCGCTGCTGCCACCACCGAGGCGGGCGGCGCCCAGTTGTTCGCCGAACTGCCCGTCGCCAAGCTGTCCTCCTTCGCTCAGTGGCGCGCGCTGACCGGCCGCATCATCTGGACCATGGCCACCAAGGGTGAGCTGATCGTCGCGATCATCACCCCGCTGGTGTTCACCCTCGGCTTCTATCTGCCGCTGCGGTACGTGATGAAATTCCAGGGCATCGATTACGCCCAGTTCGTCATGCCGATCATCGTGTTGCAGACGATGGCGTTCACCATGATGTCGAACGCCCAGCTGTCGGCGTTCGAGGCGCTGACCGGGCTCAGCACCCGGTTGCAGACCATGCCGATCGGCACGCTGGTGCCGCTGTCGGCGCGGATCTCCGCCGGTGTGGTGCGGTCGGTGTGTTCGTTGACGGCGGCCCTGATCTACGGCCACATCATCGGCTTCCGGTTCGAGGCCGGTTGGGGCCAGGCGATCTTGTTCTGTGTGTTCTCGCTGGCGATCAGCATCGTGCTGTCGCTGGGCGCCGACGCGCTCGGCAGCCTGACCAAGAGCCCGGAGTCGCTGAGCCAGGCGCTCACCCTGCCCACGCTGATCTTCGGCATGCTCTCCTGCGGGTTCGTGCCGGAGTCCGGGTTCCCGGAGTGGATCCGGCCGTTCGTGCGCAATCAGCCGATCTCGCAGCTGTCGTTCGCGCTGCGCGATATGGCCGCAGACGGCGTGACCTGGCAGGTGCTGTGGGTGCCGCTGGTGTGGTTGATCGGCGCGGGCGTGATCTTCGCGCCGCTGGCGGTGTGGGCGAGCGTGAGGCGGTCATGAGTTCAGTGCAGACACCCGAGACCGTCGAAGCGCCGGCGTCGGCGCCGACCGGCTGGAACACCCCGCTGCCGACGGTGCACGCGCGCTCGGAGAGCTCGCTCGGTAACTGGTGGACCCACAGCCTGATCCAAACCAAGCGGCTGTTGCTGGTGTGGGCTCGTGATCCGGCGACCACCATCCAGACCATCCTGTATCCGGCGTTGACGCTGCTGATGTTCTGGATCGTGCTGGGCGATTCGATCACCGCGGCCACCGGTAAACCGAGCGTCTACGGCACCGTCCCGATGATCACCTTGGTCGCGGCTATGGCCGGCGCGGTGGTGAGCGCGCTCGGCTTCAAAACCGAGAAAGCCACCGGACTGCTCGGCCGGTTCTGGACCATGCCGGTGCACCGGGCCGCCGGGCTGACCGGGCGCTTGTTCGCCGAGGCCATCCGGGTCCTGGTCACCACGCTGTTCGTGATCGCGGTCGGCTTCTGCATCGGGTTCCGGTTCGACCAGGGGCCGGTGGCCGCGCTGGCGTTGATCGGCATTCCGGTGCTGTTCGGCGTCGGGTTCGCGGTGTTCGTGACCGCGCTGGCCACCCTCACCGAGGGCGTCATGCTGGTCAACGTCATCGGCATCATCAACACCCTGCTGATGTTCTTCAACTCCGGATTCGTCCCGGTCTACGCCTACCCGGTGTGGTTGCAGGATGTCGTGGCCAACCAGCCGATGAGCTGCGCGATCGACGCCATGCGCGGGCTGTCCTACGGCGGGCCGGTGGCCGAGCCGATGACCAAGACGCTGTTGTGGACCGTCGGCATCGTCATCGTGTTCGCCTACCCGGCCGTGCGCGGCTACCGCCGCGCGGCGGAAACCGGCGCCTGATTCAGCCGATCCGGCGGGTTTCGCGGGCCGGCGCCGGCCCGTACTCGTAGCCGGCCCAGCGGTTGCGGTTGGTCCAGCCGACCAGGTCGTAGCGCCAGCGGAAGGGCCAGGTGTGGGCGACGGTATTGACCAGCACGGCGCCGAGCGCGGTGTAGTCGTCGTGCGCGGACAGCAGCGCCCGCTGTCCGCGCGGTGAGGCGGTGAAGAACGCCTCGAACATCGCGATGGACTGCTCGGTCGTCAGCCTGCCCAACCCCCACAGCCCGCGCATCCGCATCCAATAGACCAGCCGAGCCCGCGGCGACCACAGCGCGGCGACCGGATCGCGGCCCTGCTGGATCGCGGCGACCGCCGTGTCCACCAGTGCCAGCGAATCGGCGACGCTGTAGCCGGTGCACGGGTGCATCATGCCGCCGCGGGACCCGAACGGGATCACCCGGCCGGTGCCCTTCCTCGGTGGCGGCTGATCGAGTGGGTAGTGCGCGGCCTCGGTCGGTTCGCTGCCGGTGAGGCTGATGCCGTGCGCGGCGAGCCGGTTCAGCGTGCGCTTGCGCAGTTCGTGCTGCGGCATCCCACCGCGCAGTCCGAGGCTGGTCTCCTCGAAGATCACCGTGCCATCGCCCAGCGGCACCGAATACAGGAACGACGGCGGCTCGTCATTACTCGCGCCGTTGTCCGGCCGCCAGTCCAGCAGCAGGCCCTCACCGTCGGCCACCATCGGGGCGGCGGTCTCGGCGTCGACGAAGATGCCGTGGGCGCTGGCCGCGCGCCGCGTGCCGGGGGAGGGCAGGCCCCTGGTGTCCACGACGGTGTCGGCGGCGATGACGGTGCCGTCGGCCAGTTCCACCACATGCGGTTCCACTCGCACCGCCCGTCCCGCGCGGACGCTCGCCGGGTCCAGCGGCAGCGCGTCGCGCAGGCCCGGCTTGGACAGCACGCAATACGGCCGGGGGATACGATGCTCGGTCCTGGCCCAGACGGTGGGCGCCTCGATCCGGGTCGCGATGGCGGTGTGCGGTAGCCACTCGGGCAGCTCGTCCACCCAGCAGGAGTAGGTCGGGGGCCACAACCGGTCGGGGCGGGGATCGATCGCGGCGACGGACAAGCCGGCGGCTGCGGCGCGGTGTGCCAGCGCCCGGCCGGTCGGGCCGAGGCCGACGACGCACACGTCGACATTGTGAACCGCGCTGACTGCCATAGAGGCATTCAAACCGCATCCGAGGCGCCGACGCAACCATCGCCGCGCGTGTGCCGCGATATATCGGTGGGCAAAGTGCCGGTGTTACAGAGAAATTCGAATAGGTCCGAATTCCGCCGCCAGGCCCTCGGTAGCTGCCCCCATTTCTGGTGTCCCCGCAATTCCAGTCGTGAAAGTTGTTGTGCCGCAACATAGCGTTGCTTTCGGAGCATCGAGGTGTTCCACTGTGCAGAAGGGACATCATGAGAGGCCGTTACCTCCGCCAGCTCGGGCTGCTGGCCGCCGCCGTCACCGCGGCCGCGATTCTTCCCGTCTCGGCGTCCGCCGAGCCGACGGATTCCCGCGCGGCATCGTCGATTGTTTCGGTAGCCGAGCGCGACGCCCGCAATGTCACCCTCACCGTGCATTCGGCGGCCATGGATCTCGATATTCCGGTCGAGGTGATGAAGGCCGCCGATACCGGCGTGCCGCGGCCGGTGTTGTACCTGCTGCTCGGCGCCGGCGGCGGGGTGGACGGCTCCAATTGGGGGACAAAGACCGATGTGCTGGACTTCCTCGCGGACAAGAACGTGCACGCGGTCTCGCCGATCGGCGGCATGTTCAGCTACTACGCCGATTGGCACCACGACGATCCACGGCTGGGCAAGCAGAAGTGGAAGACCTTCCTCACCAGCGAGCTGCCGCCGCTGATCGACGAGTATCTCGGCAGCAACGGGCGCAACGGCATCGCGGGCTTCTCCATGTCCGGCACCAGCAGCCTGGCGCTCGCGGCGACCACCGGGGGTCTCTACGACGCCGCCGCCGCCTACAGCGGATGCGCGCAGATCAGCGATCCGGCAGGCCAGGAGTTCGTCCGGCTCACCATCGAAGAGTGGGGCCTGGCCGACAAGGAGAACATGTACGGCCCGCCGAGCGATCCGGCCTGGGCCGCCAACGACCCCTATGTCCAGGCCGAGGGCCTGCGCGGAAAAGCGCTCTACATTTCCAGCGGCAGCGGCCTGCCCGGTATGTACGACCAATACGGCGGCAAGTATTCGCTCGAAGGTCCATGGCTTTTCGCGAATCAAATCGTGCTCGGCGGAATCATCGAGGCCGCGACGAATTACTGCTCGCACAATATGCAGGACCGGCTGACCGATCTCGGAATTCCGGCGACCTACAATTTCCGGCCCGACGGCACCCATTCCTGGGGCTATTGGCAGGACGCGTTGAAGGATTCCTGGCCGACGCTGGCTCCGGCGCTGGGGATATGACATGCGGATCGGAAAATCGGCCCTGGGACCGCTGGTCCGAGGGGCAGCCCGCCTCGCTGTCATAGTGACGACCGTCGCATTCGCGGCGATCACTCTCGCTCCCTCCGGGACGGCGCAAGTATTTCTTCCGCCACTGGCCGGTGCCAACGATTCCGGCTGCGTGCTCGCGCCGGGTCGGGAGCCGGTGCTGCTGGTACACGGCTCCGGCACCGACATCACCCGCAGTTTCGGTGTGCTGGCACCGGCCCTGCATGCCGACGGGCACTGTGTGTTCGCGGCGAATCTGGGTCAGGGACCCGCCCTGGTCGACGCGGTCAGCGGGCACGCGGGCTCCTCGGTCGGTGTCGGCCCGGTGGGTGCGGCGCTGTCCGGCCGGCCGGTCTGGGGTGTGGCCTCGATCGAGAACATGGCCGATGAACTCGCCGACGTGGTGCGCACCGTGCGCGAACGCACCGGCGCTCCGCGCCTGGCCCTGGTCGGTCATTCCACCGGCGGCACCGTGATCCGGCAGTACCTGCGCGAACGCGGCGGCGCGGACATCGCGACCGTTGTCACTCTCGGCACGCCGTATCGGGGCACCACCTGGGACGGGCTGCGCGAGATGTATCCCGATCTCGCCTCGCTCGGACTGACCGACGCCCAGATCGCCACCCAGGTCTTCGGCACCCCTGGTGCGCAGCAGGCGGCCGGCTCGCCCGTGCTGCACCGGCTCAATGCCGGCGGCGAGACGCTGCCCGGCATCCGCTACACCGCGATCGCCTCCCGCGCCGACACGGTGATCACCCCCACCGATACCGCCGTGCTCGCCCATCCCGACGCCGACGACCGCAATATCTGGTTGCAGGACGGCTGCCCGTCCGACAAGGCCGATCACAGCGCCATGCTCGCCGATGCCCGCGCGATCACCGCGGTGCTCAACGCCCTCGACGGCCGGGACCGCCCGCTGCCCTGCTGAGCGGCGGCAGCGGCGGCCCGCCCGCGCGGGCTACTTCGGGGTGACCCAGGTGGTGATGTCGGCGTGCACGACCTCGAGGCCGTGCTTGTCGTAGATCGACACCGGCACCACCACGTCGGTGCCTTCGACGATCGAGTCGAAATCCGGGATCTCGGGCAGTTTCGCCACCGCGCGCAGTCCGGTCTCGGCCTTGGCCAGGTACTGCACGTTCATCGCTTTGGGGATCCAGCGATGGGTGGCGGGCACGGTGGCCTCGCTGAGCATGCTCATCGCGACCTCGGCCAGATTGCACGCCGCGATGGCGTGATAGGTGCCGAGATGGTTGTGGATGCCGAACCATTTCGGCGAGGTGACCTCGCACAATCCCGGTTCCAGCCGGACGACGTTGGGCAGCACGGTGCCGAAGTAGGGCACCCGCGCGACCATGCCGAGCGAGAACAGGGTGTGGCCCAGCCGATTGTCCGGCAGCTTCTTCCAGCCGCGGTAGGTCGCGGTCTCTTTGCTCATGCGGCTATCTTACTCTGCGGTAAGATAGCTCGGTAGTAGGCTGCGACGGTGCACGTCAGCCCGGTTTTCCCGGGCGCGGCGACCCCGATTTGATCGGGCTGGGGGGTTCGGGCATACTGTTCGGGTTGCCTTGCACCGGGCCGTGCCCGTTTCCGTGAAACGGTTGGTCGGGCGGGGCAGGCAGTACCAAATCGTGTACCTCACCGTTTTCGGTGTGGGTACGTCCGGGACAGTGTTCCGAGCCTGACATGGAGTGAATTCCGGGGCCGAGGAATGAGCGGGCGGGCGACACGCCCGACCGCGTGGACCGGAGAACCATGACAGATGAACAGCGGCGAAGACTGGGTGCGTCCCGGTCGTGGTCTCCCTGAGACGTCTTCGTGTGTTCGGACTGTGCCAATGAGGGTGGTACGGAAGCCCAGCTTCCGGATCACGAACGAAAGCGGAGAAAAGGACACTTAGCGTGGCGGGACAGAAGATCCGCATCAGGCTCAAGGCCTATGACCACGAGGCGATCGACGCGTCTGCGCGCAAGATCGTCGAGACGGTGACCCGCACTGGGGCCCGGGTCGTCGGGCCGGTGCCGTTGCCGACCGAAAAGAACGTGTACTGCGTCATCCGTTCGCCGCACAAGTACAAGGACTCGCGCGAGCACTTCGAGATGCGTACGCACAAGCGGCTGATCGACATCCTCGACCCGACGCCGAAGACGGTCGACGCGCTCATGCGTATCGACCTGCCGGCCAGCGTCGACGTCAACATTCAGTGACGGGGACTCGAGACATGACTGATAACAAGAACAGGCCAGCGGCCGGCATCCTGGGCACCAAGCTCGGCATGACCCAGGTGTTCGACGAGAAGAACCGCGTCGTCCCGGTGACCGTCATCAAGGCCGGACCGAACGTCGTCACCCAGATCCGCACCGAAGAGCGCGACGGCTACAGCGCCGTGCAGCTCGCCTTCGGCGCGATCGACCCGCGCAAGGTGAACAAGCCGGTCTCCGGCCAGTTCGCCAAGGCCGGCGTCACCCCGCGTCGGCACATCGCGGAGATCCGCGTCGCCGACGCCTCCTCCTTCGAGGTCGGCCAGGAGCTTTCCGCCGACGTCTTCGAAGAGGGCACCTACGTCGACGTCACCGGCACCAGCAAGGGCAAGGGCTTCGCCGGCACCATGAAGCGCCACGGCTTCCGTGGCCAGGGTGCCTCCCACGGTGCGCAGGCCGTGCACCGTCGCCCGGGTTCCATCGGTGGCTGCGCCACCCCCGGCCGCGTGTTCAAGGGCATGCGCATGTCGGGCCGCATGGGTAACGACCGCGTCACCACGCAGAACCTCTCGGTTCACAAGGTGGACGCCGAGAACGGCCTGCTGCTGATCAAGGGTGCGATCCCGGGTCGCAAGGGCGGCGTCGTGATCGTCAAGAGCGCCGTGAAGGGTGGTGCGCACGCATGAGCGCTGTGAGCACTGAGAAGAAGACCAACCTGACCCTGCCGGTCAAGGAACTGGGTGGCAAGACCAACGGCACCGTCGAACTCCCCGCGGAGATCTTCGACACCACCGCCAACATCGCGCTGATGCACCAGGTGGTCGTTGCCCAGCTCGCCGCCGCGCGTCAGGGCACGCACTCCACCAAGACCCGCGGTGAAGTCCGCGGTGGTGGCAAGAAGCCGTACCGGCAGAAGGGCACCGGCCGCGCCCGTCAGGGCTCGACCCGCGCGCCGCAGTTCGCCGGCGGTGGCACCGTGCACGGCCCGAAGCCGCGCGACTACAGCCAGCGGACCCCGAAGAAGATGATCCGCGCCGCGCTGCGCGGAGCACTGTCGGACCGCGCGCGCAACGAGCGGATCCACGTGATCAGCGAACTGGTCGCGGGCCAGACCCCGTCGACCAAGACCGCGAAGACCTTCCTGTCCGAGCTGTCGGACCGGAAGAAGTTCCTGGTCGTGCTCGGTCGCGAGGACATCGCGGCCTGGAAGAGCGTGCAGAACCTCGAGTTCGTGCACCCAATCGCGCCGGATCAGCTCAACACCTACGACGTGCTGGAAAGCGACGAAGTCGTGTTCAGCGTCGAGGCCCTCAACGCCTTCGTGCACGGGCCGGCTGAGGCGGCACAGGAGGAGAGCAAGTGACCACCATCGCCGACCCCCGCGACATCCTGCTTGCGCCGGTCATCTCGGAGAAGTCCTACGGGCTGATCGAGGAAGGTACCTACACCTTCCTGGTGCACCCGGACTCGAACAAGACGCAGATCAAGATCGCCGTCGAGAAGGTCTTCGGCGTCAAGGTCACCAGCGTCAACACCGCCAACCGTCAGGGCAAGCGCAAGCGGACCCGCTTCGGTTACGGCAAGCGCAAGAACACCAAGCGCGCGCTCGTGACCATCTCGGCCGACAGCAAGCCCATCGAGATCTTCGGAGGCCCGGTCGCGTAAGCGCCTGGGAATCCAGAAAGCAGAGAAGAACTCATGGCAATCCGTAAGTACAAGCCGACAACCCCGGGCCGCCGCGGGTCGTCTGTCTCGGACTTCGCCGAGATCACCCGGTCGACCCCCGAGAAGTCGCTGATCCGTCCGCTCACCAAGAGCGGTGGTCGTAACGCCCACGGCCGCATCACCACCCGGCACCGCGGTGGCGGTCACAAGCGGGCCTACCGTCTGATCGACTTCCGTCGCCTGGACAAGGACGGCATCCCGGCCAAGGTCGCGCACATCGAGTACGACCCCAACCGGACCGCGAACATCGCGCTGCTGCACTACCGCGACGGCGAGAAGCGCTACATCATCGCCCCCAAGGGCGTGACGCAGGGCACCCCGATCGAGTCCGGCCCCACCGCCGACATCAAGCCGGGTAACAACCTGCCGCTGCGCAACATCCCCACCGGTACCACCATCCACGCGGTGGAGCTGCGTCCCGGCGGCGGTGCCAAGCTGGCCCGTTCGGCCGGTATGAGCATCCAGCTGCTGGGTAAGGAAGGCCCCTACGCCACGCTGCGTATGCCCTCCGGTGAGATCCGCCGCGTCGACGTGCGCTGCCGCGCCACCGTCGGCGAGGTCGGCAACGCCGAGCAGTCGAACATCAACTGGGGCAAGGCCGGCCGCATGCGCTGGAAGGGTCGCCGTCCCACGGTCCGTGGTGTCGTCATGAACCCGGTCGACCACCCGCACGGTGGTGGTGAGGGCAAGACCTCCGGTGGTCGCCACCCGGTCTCGCCGTGGGGCCAGCCGGAAGGCCGCACCCGCAAGCCCAACCGTCCGAGCGACAAGCTCATCGTCCGCCGCCGTAAGACCGGCAAGAAGCGCTGAAGGAGGAGGTAAGAAATGCCACGCAGCCTCAAGAAGGGCCCGTTCGTCGACGACCACCTCCAAGCGAAGGTGGACGTGCAGAACGACAAGGGCACCAAGCAGGTCATCAAGACCTGGTCGCGTCGTTCGACCATCACCCCGGATTTCATCGGTCACACCTTCGCCGTCCACGACGGTCGCAAGCACGTGCCGGTGTTCGTCTCGGAGAACATGGTCGGGCACAAGCTCGGTGAGTTCGCGCCGACCAGGACGTTCAAGAGCCACGTCAAGGAAGACCGGAAGAGCAAGCGGCGATGACGACCACTGAGACTCAGAACCCCACTGCCCGGGCGACCGCCAAGCACGTGCGCGTCACCCCGATGAAGGCTCGTCGCGTCGTGGACCTGGTCCGCGGCAAGCGGGTCGAAGACGCTCTGGCGATCCTGAAGTTCGCGCCGCAGGCCGCGAGCGAACCGGTCGCCAAGGTCGTGGCGAGCGCCGCGGCGAACGCCGAGAACAACCTCGGCCTCAACCCCGACACGCTGGTGATCTCGACGGCCTACGTCGACGAGGGCGCCACCATGAAGCGTTTCCAGCCGCGGGCCCAGGGCCGCGCGTTCCGGATCCGCAAGCGCACCAGCCACATCACCATCGAGGTCGAGAGCGTGCCCACTGCCGGCGCCACTCGTAGCCGCCGGAAGGGAGGGGCAAAGTAAATGGGACAGAAGATCAATCCCCATGGCTTCCGCCTCGGTATCACCACCGATTGGAAGTCCCGTTGGTACGCCGACAAGCAGTACGCGGACTACGTCAAGGAAGACGTCGCCATCCGCAAGCTGCTGTCCACCGGCATGGAGCGGGCGGGCATCTCGAAGGTGGAGATCGAGCGCACCCGTGACCGGGTTCGCGTCGACATCCACACCGCGCGTCCTGGCATCGTCATCGGTCGCCGTGGCGCCGAGGCCGACCGCATCCGCGCCGAGCTGGAGAAGCTCACCGGCAAGCAGGTTCAGCTGAACATCCTCGAGGTCAAGAACCCCGAGTCCGATGCCCAGCTGGTTGCCCAGGGTGTGGCCGAGCAGCTGTCCAACCGTGTGGCGTTCCGTCGCGCGATGCGTAAGGCCATCCAGTCGGCCATGCGTTCGCCGAACGTCAAGGGCATCCGCGTGCAGTGCTCGGGCCGCCTCGGTGGCGCCGAGATGTCGCGCTCGGAGTTCTACCGCGAAGGTCGGGTGCCGCTGCACACGCTGCGTGCCGACATCGACTACGGCCTCTACGAGGCCAAGACCACCTTCGGTCGTATCGGTGTGAAGGTCTGGATCTACAAGGGCGACATCGTCGGTGGCAAGCGTGAGCTGGCCGCCCCGAGCGCTCCGGCCGGCGATCGCCCGCGCCGCGAGCGTCCGAGCCGTCCGCGTCGTTCCGGTTCCACCGGCACCACTGCGACCAGCACCGAGGCCGGCCGCGCCGCCACCGCCGTGGCGGAGGCACCGGCAGAGACACAGGAGGGCTGACGCATGCTGATGCCTCGCAAGGTCAAGCACCGCAAGCAGCATCACCCGAGCCGGTCCGGTATGGCCAAGGGCGGCACCTCGGTGGCGTTCGGTGAGTTCGGTATCCAGGCGCTCGAGCCTGCGTACGTCACCAACCGGCAGATCGAGTCGGCGCGTATCGCGATGACCCGCCACATCAAGCGTGGCGGCAAGATCTGGATCAACATCTACCCGGATCGCCCGCTCACCAAGAAGCCTGCCGAAACCCGCATGGGTTCCGGTAAGGGTTCGCCGGAGTGGTGGGTCGCGAACGTCAAGCCCGGCCGCGTGATGTTCGAAATGTCTTACCCCAACGAGGAGATTGCTCGTGAGGCCCTGCGCCGCGCGATGCACAAGCTCCCCATGAAGTGCAGGATCGTGACCAGGGAGGAGCAGTTCTGATGGCTACCGGAACACCGGCCGCAGAGCTCCGTGAGCTCACCGAAGAGGAGCTCGTCGCCCGCCTGCGCGAGTCGAAGGAAGAGCTGTTCAACCTGCGCTTCCAGATGGCGACGGGACAGTTGGACAACAACCGTCGTCTGCGTGTGGTGCGTCACGAGATCGCGCGTATCTACACGGTCATGCGTGAGCGCGAGCTCGGTCTGGCCACCGGACCCGCTGGTAAGGGAGATGCGGCATGAGCGAAAAAGTGGAAGGACAGCGCAACAGCCGCAAGGTTCGTACCGGCTACGTTGTCTCGGACAAGATGAACAAGACGATCGTCGTCGAGCTGGAAGACCGTAACCGGCACCCGCTCTACGGCAAGATCATTCGCACCACCTCCAAGGTGAAGGCGCACGACGAGAACGAGATCGCCGGCATCGGCGACCGCGTTCAGCTGATGGAGACCCGTCCGCTGTCGGCCACCAAGCGCTGGCGTCTGGTCGAGGTCCTGGAGAAGGCCAAGTAAGCCCTTCTCCTCGGCTCGAAGTCGCGAAGGCCCGCTTCCGTCACCGGAAGCGGGCCTTCGTCGTTTCCGGCGGCGAATGTGATGAAGCCGAAACATGATTCGCCGGTTGCCGGTTTGGCGTGTCGCGGGTATTGGGGGCTAACGTGAACGGGCTATGAGGGATGCTGCGACGACGACATCGGGAGCCTGGCGGATCGACGACGGCACGGGGGTGATGTTCCGGGACGCAACCGTGGCGTGGGCTCTGGCCGCGCACGAGGTGCTCGCCGAAACCGCCACCGGCTACGGGCATTTCGTGACGGTCAAGGAATTGGCCGAGCGGGTGCAGACCATGGCGGGAGTGCGCACCGACGCACCGACGCGCACCTGGATCGACGCGATCCTGCGCAAGGTCGCGCGCCGCTGCCACACCGCGGGCGAGCCGCCGCTGACGGCACTGTGCGTCAAGCAGAACCTCAAGGTCAGCGACAGCTACAAGTACGTCCTCGAACTCGCCGATCTCCCCATCCCCGCCGATATCGAATCGCATGCCGCCTACGCCCGTTGGGCCTGCTACGCCGCCTACGGCGCGGATGTGCCTGCCGACGGCGGTATTCCACCGCTCGTCCCGCGGGGTGGAACGGCTCGGCGCAGCGGCAGCAGCAGCACCCGGACCGTCGCCGCGAAGCCCGATCCGGACAGCCGCACCGTGGTGTGCTCGAGCTGCTTCATCCAGTTGCCCGCCACCGGCATCTGCGAGCACTGCTGAACCTGCCGTCCTCGGGCAGGATGGAACGCGGTCGCCACCGGCGGCCGCGTTCGCGTTTCGCGCGTGCGCTCCCACGACACGGACGGGTGTGATCATGCGATTCGGAATGTTCGTTCCGCAGGGGTGGCGGCTGGACCTGGTCGGGATCGAGCCGCGACGCCAGTGGCCGCTCATCCGCGAGTTCGCCCAGCGAGCCGACGCGGGCACGGAGTGGGAATCGCTGTGGGTCTACGACCATTTCCATACCGTGCCGGTGCCCACCGACGAGGCCACCCATGAGGCGTGGTCGCTGGTCTCGGCGCTCGGCGCGGTGACCGACCGGATCCGGCTCGGTCAGATGTGCACCGCGATGAGCTACCGCAATCCGGCCTATCTGGCCAAGGTGGCCGCGACCGCGGACGTCATCTCGGGCGGCCGGATCGAGATGGGGATCGGCGGCGGCTGGTACGAGCACGAGTGGCGCGCCTACGGCTACGGGTTTCCGCCGGCGCGCGAGCGGCTGGGGCGTTGCGCGAGGGTGTGCAGATCTTCCGGC
>NZ_BAFY01000040.1 GCF_000308555.1 Nocardia cyriacigeorgica NBRC 100375
CCGGTGCAGTACGCCGATTTCGCGCTGTGGCAGCGAGAGTTGCTCGGCGAGGAAACCGATCCGTCGAGCGCGCTCAGTCGTCAACTGAACTACTGGCGCTCGGCGCTGGACGAGCTGCCCGAGCAGCTGGACCTGCCGCTGGACCGCCCGCGCCCGCTGCGGCGATCCACCGCGGGTGCTCGGTTCGGGTTCACCATCGACCCCGAAACCCGCCAGGCCGCAGGTGAACTCGCCGTCACCAGGGGCGTCAGCATGTTCATGGTGTTGCACGCCGCGTTCGCCATCCTGCTGGCGCGGGTCTGCGGCAGCCGCGACATCGTCATCGGCACACCCATCGCCGGCCGTTCCGACCCGGCGCTGGACGAGTTGGTCGGCATGTTCGTCAACACGCTGGTGTTGCGCACCGAGGTGGATCCGGCCGCCGGGTTCGATCGCATGCTCGATGTCGCCAGGGAAACCGATCTCAATGCCTTCGCCAATGCCGACGTACCGTTCGAGCGGCTGGTGGAGGTCGTCAACCCGGAGCGGATGAGCGGCAGACATCCGCTGTTCCAGGTGATGCTGTCCTACGACCGTGCGCCCGAACTGCGCATCGAACTGCCCGGTGTGCACACCGAAGTGCTTCCGCTGGCGGCCGACGTGGCCAAGTTCGATCTCCAGCTCGAAGTGCACGACGACACCACCGACGGCCCACTGCACGCCGAATTCGGTTATGCCACCGACGTATTCGACGATGCCACGATTCAGGCGCTGGCGCGCCGGTTCACCGCTGTCCTCGCTGCCGCGGTGGTGCGTCCCGATGCGCCGGTCGGCGATATCGACATCCTGGACCGGCGCGAGAAGGCCGATCTGGTGCCGATCGCGGGCGGACCCGCCGAACCCACCGTCACGCTGGCGCGGTTGTTCGCCCAGACCGCCGAACGCCTGCCGGATGCGGTGGCCGTGCGCTTCCGTGGCAACGACACCACCTACCGCGAGCTCGACGAACGCTCCAACCAGCTGGCCAGGGTCCTGATCGCGCACGGCGCGGGTCCCGAGGTGGTCGTCGCCGTCGCCCTGCCGCGCAGCCTGCATTCGATCCTGGCGATCTGGGCGGTCGCCAAGACGGGTGCGGCCTATGTCCCGATCGACCCGGGCTATCCGCGGGAACGGATCGCCCACATGATCGGCGATTCCGGGGCACTGTTCGGGCTCACCGATCCCGGTTCGCTGTCGGAGTTGCCCAGCTGGCCCGCAGATCCCGGTAAACACAGCCTGACCACCGGCACCTGGTTGATGCTCGGCTCCGGCGAACTCGACATGGCCTGCGCCGCGCAATCGGCCGCGCCCGTCACCGATGCCGAGCGGCTCGGCGCCCTGCGCGCAGGCCAGCCCGCCTACCTGATCTACACCTCCGGATCCACCGGCACGCCGAAGGCCGTCATCGTCACCCATGCCGGCCTTGCCTCCTTCGCCAACGAGCAGCGGTACCTGTTCGGCGTCACCGATTCCGCGCGGACCCTGCACTTCTCGTCACCGAGTTTCGACGCCTCGGTGCTGGAGCTGCTGCTGGGATTCGCGGCCGGAGCCACCGTGGTGGTCGCGCCCGCAGATCTCTACGGCGGCAGCGAACTCGCCGACTTCCTGCGCACCGAACGGGTCACCCACGCCTTCATCACCCCCGCCGCACTCGCCACCGTGCCGTGCGAGCGGCTCGACGACCTGCGCTCGGTGATGGTCGGTGGTGAGGCCTGCACGGAGGCGCTGGTCGCCACCTGGGCGCCGCGCTACCGCATGCACAACATGTACGGCCCGTCGGAAGCGACGGTCGCCGCGACGGCCTCGGAGCCGATGCGAGCCGGCGAACCGATCCCGCTCGGTCACCCGGTGCGCGGGATGCGGCTGTTCGTCCTGGACAACCGTTTGCGCCCGGTGCCACCCGGCACGCCCGGCGAACTGTATGTGTCCGGACCGGGTATCGCGCGCGGCTACCACGGCAGGCACGCGCTCACCGCCGCCAGATTCCCGGCGAACCCACACGGGCGCCGCGGCGAGCGGATGTACCGGACCGGCGATCTTGTGGTGGCCGATCCGGCGGGCAACTTGCGCTTCCTCGGCCGCGCCGACGACCAGATCAAGATCCGCGGCTTCCGCATCGAGCTCAGCGAGATCGACCACGTGCTGCGCGCACACCCCGGCGTCGATTTCGCCATGACCGTGGTGCACACCGATGCCAACGGACACCAGCGGCTGGCCGCGTATGTGAATGGCGCGGAGGCGATCGACCCGGCAGCCGTGCTCGACACCGCACGGGGACGGCTGCCCGGGTACATGGTGCCCGCCGCGGTCACGGTGCTGGACGAGGTTCCGGTGACGCCGTCGGGCAAACTCGACCGAAAGGCCCTGCCCGAACCGGTATTCGGGGCCGTCGCCGCATCCCGCGCGCCAGCCACCGAACTCGAACTGCGGGTCGCCGCCCTGTTCGGCGAGGTGCTCGGCAGGCCCATCACCGGCGCCGACGACAGCTTCTTCGACGTCGGCGGCAACTCGCTGCTGGCCACCCGGCTGGCCGCGTCGGTGTACCAGCACTTCGGTGTCGAACTGCCGGTGCGCACCATCTTCGAGGCGCCCACCGTGGCGGGCCTGGCCGCCCAGCTCACCGAGGCACCGCGCACCCAGCGCATTCCGCTGGTCGCGCACAGCCCGCGCCCGCAGCGGATACCACTGTCGCTGCCCCAGCAGCGCCTGTGGTTCCTCAACCGATTCGCACCGGAATCCAGTGCCTACAACATCGCGTTCGCGCTGCGGATCGACGGCGATCTCGATGTCGCAGCCCTGGGCGAAGCCCTGGCCGACATCGTCGACCGGCACGAGGTGCTGCGCACCCGATTCCCCGACGACGAGCAGGGTCCGCACCAGGTCGTCGTTCCGGTCGCCGAGGCGGTACCCGCTGTGGACCCGGTGCCTGCCACCGAGGCCGAGGTGGCCGGGCACCTGGAACGGCTGGCCCGGCGTGGCTTCGACCTGACCACCGATACCCCGCTGCGCATCACGCTGCTGCGAGTGGACGAACGCCACCATGTCCTCGGCGTCGCCGTGCACCACATCGCCGCCGACGGCTGGTCGCTCGGTCCGCTCACCCGCGACCTCGCCACCGCCTACCTGGCGCGCCGCGGGGGTGCGGCACCGAATTGGCAGCCACTGCCGGTGCAGTACGCCGACTTCGGGCTCTGGCAGCGCGAATATCTGGGCGAGGCCACCGACACCGACACCCCGGCCGCCGAGCAACTGGCGTTCTGGCGCACCCAACTGGCCGATCTGCCCGAGGAACTGCCGCTGCCCTACGACCGTCCCCGCCCCGCCGAGCCGACCCAGATCGCCGGCACCGTGCGGCGCACCCTACCGGAGCCGGTGCGCGGCGCACTTGCCGAACTGGCCCGTCAGCAGGGCGTGAGCATGTTCATGGTGCTGCGCACGGCGCTGGCGGTGCTGCTGCGTGCGGTCACCGGTGGCCGCGATATCCCGATCGGCACCCCGGTCGCGGGGCGCACCCAGACCGAGCTCGACGATCTGGTCGGAATGTTCGTCAATACGCTCGTGCTGCGCTCCGACGTCGACCCGGATCTCGCCTTCACCACGCTGCTGCGCGCCGATCGCGACACCGAACTCGCCGCCATCGCCAATGCCGACATCCCCTTCGAGCGCGTAGTCGAAGAACTCGGCCGGGATCCGCGCGCGACGGGCAGGCATCCGCTGTTCCAGGTCGCGTTGACGGTCCAGGACACCCCGCATCCACACCTGGAACTGCCCGGACTGGCGTTGCAGGCACACGCCCTCGATATCGAGTTGGCGAAGTTCGACCTCGAACTGCGTGTCACCGATCCGGCCGGAGACGGCGACGACGGTGCTCTCGAATTCGTCTACGCCGCCGAACTGTTCGACGACGCCACGGTACAGACCCTGGCCGACCGGTTCCTGGCCGTGCTCGCCACCATCACCACTGAGCCGGATATCCGCGTCGACCACATCGACGCACGCACCGAGGACGAACGCAGGCGATTCGCACCGGCCTACGGAGCACCCGCCGGTCCCGCGCTCACCCTCGCGGACGTCTTCGCGCGGGCCGTGGCCGCCCATCCGCATCGCACCGCTATCCGCTCGGGTGCGCTCGAGCTGACCTATGCCGAGGTGGACCGGCGGTCGAATCGGGTGGCGCGCCGACTGATCCGGCACGGTATCGGCACCGGCGACCGGGTCGCCCTGGGGCTGACCCGCTCGGTCGACTCCGTGGTCACCGTGCTCGCCATCGCGAAGACCGGAGCCGCGTTCGTCCCGGTCGACCCGAATTATCCGGCCGATCGAGTCCGGCACATGCTGGCCGACTCCGGATGCGCGGTCGGTGTCACGGTGTCCGCGCACCGGGAGCGGTTACGTGCCGCCGACGACCGGGGTATCGCGTGGATCGTGCTCGACGACACCGCCGACGCGGAATTCGAGCCGGCGGCCGACGGTGCCATCGCCGGCGAGCGGCTGCGCCCGACCCGCGTCGATGACCTGGCCTACCTGATCTACACCTCCGGATCCACCGGAAAGCCCAAGGGCGTGGCCGTCACCCACGGGGGCTTGTCGAATCTGGCCGCCGAGCTGGCCGGGCACGCGGGAGTGCGCCCGGAGTCGCGCACGCTGCACTTCTCCTCACCGAGCTTCGATGCCGCCGTGCTCGACCTGCTGCTGTCGATCGGTTCCGGCGCCACGATGGTCATCGCGGCACCCGACATCTACGGCGGCGACGAACTGGCCGAACTGCTCACCGCCGAACGGGTCACCCACACCTTCATCACACCCGCCGCACTGGCCACGATCGACCACGAACGCTGGCCGCTGCCGGATCTGCGGTGCCTGATGGTGGGCGGCGAGGCGGTCGGACCGGAGCTGGTCGCGCGCTGGGCGGCCGACCGCACCATGATCAACGGCTACGGGCCGACCGAGACCACCGTGCTGGCCACCATCTCCGCGCCGTTCCGGCTCGGGTGCCCGATCCCCATCGGCACCGTGGTGCGCGGTGCGCGCGCGATGGTGCTCGACGAACGCCTGCGTCCGGTGCCGGTCGGCGTGCCGGGCGAGCTGTACATCGGTGGGCCGGGCGTCGCGCGCGGCTATTTCGAGCGCTACGGATTGACCGCGTCCCGGTTCGTGGCCGATCCGTACGGACCGGCCGGATCGCGGGTCTACCGCACCGGCGACGTGGTGCGCTGGACCGCCGGCGGCGAACTGATCTACCTCGGACGCAGCGATCATCAGGTGAAGGTGCGCGGATTCCGGATCGAGCTCGGCGAGATCACCGCCGCGCTGGCCGGTCATCCCGGCGTCGGTTTCGCGCACACCCAGGTCCGCGAGATCGCCGGTGCCGATCGCATCGTGTCCTACGTCCAGCCTGCCGGGGACCTCGATCTCGACGCGCTGCGCGCCCATGCCGCGGCACAGCTGCCCGCGCACATGGTGCCGGCGGCGATCACCGTCCTGGAGCGGATCCCGCTGACCCCGGTCGGAAAGCTGGACACCGCGGCACTTCCGGAGCCGTCGCTGCCCGCCGCGCGCACGGCCCGGCCGCTGACCACCGACGCCGAGCGGCTGGTCGCCGAGGTCATGGCCGACGTGGTCGGTGCCGACATCACCGGCGCCGACGACAACTTCTTCGACATCGGCGGAACCTCGCTGCTGGCCACCCAACTGGTTGCCCGGCTGGCAGCGGCGACCGGCACACGGCTGGAAGTGCGTGCCGTCTTCGCCGGCCCCACCGTCGCCGAACTGGCGGCGCGCCTGGATTCCGGATCGCCCGACCAGGGCAGGCCGCCACTGGTCGCCGGTGCCCGGCCGCAGCGGATCCCGTTGTCCGCCGCCCAGCGCAGGCTGTGGTTCCTCAACCGCTTCGACGGCGGGGCGGGTGAGCGCAGCGCCGGGGCCTACAACGTGCCCGTGGTCTTGCGCCTGCGCGGACGGCTCGACCGCGCGGCCCTCATCGCCGCGCTGCACGCGGTGCAGCGCAGGCATGAGGCCCTGCGGACGGTCTTCCCGGTCATCGAAGGCGAACCGGCACAGGTCGTGCTGGATCCGGCCGACGCGGCGATCCGGGTGCGGACCGAGACCGTGCGGGCCGACGCGGTCGAGGCGATCGTGCGCGAATTCGCCTCGGAAGGCTTCGATCTCGGAACCACGGTGCCGGTGCGGGCCGCGATCCTGACCGTTGCCCACCCGACGGTGGTCAGCAGCGAACTCGACGAGCACGTGCTAGTGCTGGTCGTGCATCACATCGCGATGGACGGCTGGTCGCTCGAACCGCTGGCCGCCGACGTGGCCGCGGCCTACTGCGCCGCCCGGGAGGGCCGCGTGGACACGGTGCCCGCGCTCGAGATCCAGTACGCCGACTACACGCTGTGGCAGGAGCGGGTCCTCGGCACCGAGGACGATGCCGATTCACTGATCAGCCGCCAGCTCGACTACTGGCGCAACGCCCTCGACCAGCTGCCCGAGCTACTCGCGGTGCCCGCCGACCGGCCGCGGCCACCCACACCCTCCTATCGCGGCGGCACGGTGCGCTGCGCGGTCGACGCCGCCACCCACCGGGAACTGAGCACGGTCGCCGCCGGCCACAACGTCAGCATGTTCATGGTGTTGCACGCCGCGCTCGCGGTACTGCTGCACCGGATGACGGCCGTGGACGATATCGCGGTCGGCACGCCCATCGCGGGGCGCGGGCACCCGGCGCTCGACCGCATGGTCGGCATGTTCGTCAACACCTTGGTGCTGCGCACCCGGGTGGACGGCGACGCCGCGTTCACCGACCTGCTCGCGGCGGTCCGCGAGACCGACCTCGACGCCTTCGCGAACGCGGATCTGCCGTTCGAACGCCTGGTGGAGGTGCTGAATCCGGCCCGGTCGAGGTCGCATCACCCGCTGTTCCAAGTGATGCTGTCGGTCCGCAACGAGCCGGTCCGGGTACTGGAATTGCCCGGCCTGCGCATCGACGCCGACGACCCCGACGCCGGGATCGCCAAGTTCGATCTGCAGTTCACCCTCACCGAGAACCGCACCGCGGCACGCGAACCCGGCGGCATCTCGCTCGCGATCGACTTCGCGCGCGACCTGTTCGACGAGCAGACCGCCGCCCGCTTCGGTAAGCGCTTCGTCCGCCTGCTGTCCTCGATCGCCGCCAGTCCCACCACGCCGGTCGGCGATCTGGAACTGCTCGATCCCGCCGAATGGCCGGAACTCGCGCCGGTGCGCGGTGCCCAGCCGGATCGCCCGGTGACACTGCCCCAGGTATTCGCCGCGGCGGCCGCCCGCGATCCGCACGCGATCGCCGTGCGCTCGGACGGGACCGAGGTCACCTATTCGGCTCTCGACCGATGGAGCAACCGCCTCGCCCGCGTGCTCATCGCCCGTGGCGTGGGGCCGGAAACCCTGGTGGCGCTAGGTATTCCGCGTTCGGTGGAATCGGTGGCGACGGTGCTCGCGGTCGCCAAGGCCGGCGCGGCGTTCGTACCGGTCGACCCGAACTACCCGGCCGGCCGCATCGCGCACATGCTGTCGGATTCGGGTGCCGCCCTCGGCATCACACTCGCCGAGTATCGCGACGGCCTGCCCTCGGCGGCCGACTGGCTGGTGCTCGACGCGCCCGATGTCCGCTCCTTGGTGCTTGCGGCCTCCGGCGACCCCGTCACCGACGCCGACCGGATCGCCCCGCTGCGGCTGGAGAACCCGGCCTACGTCATCTACACCTCCGGATCCACCGGAACACCCAAAGGCGTCACCGTCACCCACGGCGGCCTGTCCAACTTCGCCGCCGAGACCGCGCAGCGTTTCGATGTCCGGCCCGGCTGCCGGGTGCTGCACTTCGCGACGCCGAGCTTCGACGCCGCCATGCTCGATCTGCTGTTCGCCCTCGGCGGCGCCGCCACCCTGGTGATCACCCCGCCGGGCGTCGTCGGTGGTGAGGACCTGCGCCGGGTGTTCATCGACGAGGCCATCACCCACGCCTTCATCACCACCTCGGCGCTGGGCACCGTCGACGCGACCGGTGTCACCGAACTGGCGCACGTGCTCGTCGGCGGCGAGGCGCTCCCACCGGAACTGGTGACCAGGTGGTCGCGCGGGCGCAATCTGTACAACGTCTACGGCCCGACCGAAACGACCATCGTCACGATCATGTCCCAGCCGATGGCACCGGACCGGCCCATCACCATCGGCGGACCGATCCGCGGCGTGGACGCGCTCATTCTCGATCCGCGATTGCATCCGGCGGCCATCGGCGTCACCGGGGAACTGCATCTGGCCGGTGCCGCCCTGGCCCGCGGCTACCTCAACCGCCCCGGCCTGACAGCGACCAGGTTCGTCGCCAACCCGTACGGAAAACCGGGCGAACGCATGTACCGCACCGGCGACCTGGTGCGCCTGTGGCCCGGCCCGGACGCGGGTTCCGGCGATATCGAATACGTCGGCCGGACCGACCATCAGGTCAAGATCCGCGGCTTCCGCATCGAACTCGGCGAAATCGACACCGCGCTGGGCAAGCATCGTGGCGTCGAGTTCGCCGTCACTATCGGCCATCGCACTCCGGCGGGAGCCACCGCACTGGTGTCGTATGTGAAGCCGATGGCCGGTGCGGTGGTGACGGCGGCCGAACTCACCGCCCACCTGGCCGATCTGGTGCCCAATTACATGGTGCCGCAGTCGATCATGCTGATCGACCGGGTACCGCTGAGCCCGGTCGGCAAGCTCGACCGGCAGGCGCTGCCGGAACCGGTGTTCACCGGCGGACAGGGCTATCGGGCGCCGGCGACACCCACCGAGGCAGCGCTGTGCGCGGCCTTCGCCGAGGCGCTCGGCATCGATCGCGTCGGCGCCGACGACAGCTTCTTCGAACTCGGCGGCAACTCGCTGCTGGCGACGAAGGTGGTGGCCAGGGTGCGCGCCGACGGCATCGAGATGCCGGTACAGATGATGTTCGGTGAGGCGACTCCCGCGGCGATCGCCGCGCGTGTCGACGACAGCGGCGTCGACGATGCGATGGCCGAGGCGCTGGCGCCGATCCTGCCGCTGCGGCCCGACACCGGAGCCAGCCGCGAGCCGCTGTTCTGCGTGCACCCGGCGATCGGTCTGGCGTGGTGCTACTCCGGACTGCTCGCGCACCTGCCCGCGGATCGCCCGGTGTACGGCTTGCAGGCGCCGCATGTGACCGGAGGCGCGGGCTACGGCTCGCTCGCCGAGGCGGCCGATCAGTACGTCGAGCACATCCGGTCGGTGCAGCCGCACGGTCCCTACCACCTGCTCGGCTGGTCGCTGGGCGGTCTCATCGCCCATGAGATCGCGGTGCGGTTGCAGGAGGCGGGCGAGCAGGTGGCGCTGCTGGCGATGATGGACAGCTACCAGCTCTCCGACAACTTGCTCGATCAGGCCATGCCCAGCGTCGCCGACATCATCGGTGAGTTCGGCAGCGACCTGATCGACGACCCGGGCGCGCTCGACGCACGGATGAGCCTGCCCGAGGCCGCCGCGCTGCTGCGCTCGCAACCGGGCCCGTTCGCGGCGCTCACGGTCGACCATCTGGAACGGCTCTACGCCGGCTACGCCGATGGCACGGTGCTGGCCAACAGCTTCCGGCCCCGGACGTTCCGCGGCGACCTGCTGTTCTTCACCGCGGCCGACGACGAGATCAACCGCGCGGACCGGGATCGCTGCGCCGCGGCCTGGCGTCCGTTCGTCACCGGCGCCGTGCACGACCATCAGCTGCGGTGCACCCACGCGGCGATGACCACACCCGAAGCACTCGCGGTGATCGGACCGGTGCTGCGCTTCCACCTCGACGGCGCGGACCGGCAAGCGAAGGAGACACACAGGTGAGCCTGGCGGTGGAAGTCCTCGGCCTGGTCAAGAACTACGGCCGTGTCCGAGTGCTCGACGGGATCGACATCCAGATCCCGGCGGGCACCGTGATGGGATTGCTCGGGCCCAACGGTGCGGGCAAGACGACCACGGTGCGCATCGTCACCACCCTGCTACGGCCCTGTGCGGGATCGGTCCACGTCGCCGGCGTCGACGTGCTGCGCGACCCGGCCGCGGCCCGCCGCCGCATCGGGCTGTCGGGCCAGTACGCCGCCGTCGACGCGAATCTGTCCGGCTACGAGAACCTGCGCATGGTGGCCCGGCTCTACGGGATGTCGCATCGGCAGGCCGCGGCGCGCGCGGGCGAACTGCTCACCGCCTTCGGGCTCGACCACGCCGCCGATCGTCGGGCGGGCACCTACTCCGGCGGTATGGCGCGCAGGCTGGACCTGGCCGGCGCGCTGGTGGCCCGGCCGCCGGTGGTGGTGCTCGACGAACCGACCACCGGCCTCGATCCGCGCGGGCGACTCGACATGTGGCGGGTGATCGGCGATCTCGTCGACGACGGCACCACCGTGCTGCTGACCACCCAATATCTGGAAGAAGCCGACCAACTCGCCGATCGGATCATCGTCATCGATCGGGGCAAGGTGATCGCCCGGGGTTCGGCCGACGAACTGAAGACCTCCATCGGCGGTGATCGGCTGACGGTCACCCTGGCCACCGGCCAGGAAGCCGAGCCGGCCCTGTCGGTGCTGGCCCAGATCGGTATCGGCGAGCCGATGCACGACATCGGCAGCCATGACGTGTCGATCGTGGTCGGCGAGGGGTCGCGCACCATGGTCGAGGCCCTGCGGCGGCTCGACGACGCCGGAGTGTGCGTCGTCGACGCGAATGTGCACCGCCCCACCCTCGACGACGTATTCCTTTCCCTCACCGGCACCGCGGTATCTACGCCCGCGGCGGCGGAATCCGATGACGTACAAGAGGAGATCATGTCGTGAGCCCAGCGCCGACAGCGGTACGTGACGAAGCCCCCGAGGCCGAGGATTCCGCGGCGGACACAGACGCGCGCGGTGCGGCGAAACCGCGTGTGGCGGCGGTGGATATGTCGCCGCGCGGGCGGGTCTTCCGCGATAGCGCCATCGTCGCCTACCGAAACCTGCTGACCATTCTGCGCGTGCCGACGCTGCTGGTGACCGCGACGATCCAGCCGCTGATGTTCGTGTTCCTGTTCGCCTACATCTTCGGCGCCTCGCTCGGCGGCAGCCAGTACCGGGAGTTCCTGCTGGCCGGGATCTTCGCCCAGACGGTGGCGTTCAACGCGGCGTTCACCACCGTCGGGTTGGCCGGTGATCTGCACAAGGGAATCATCGACCGGATGCGGACGCTGCCGATGTCGCGGATGGCGGTGCTGCTCGGGCGCACGCTCTCGGACCTGGTGGTCAATATTCTCAGCCTAATTGTGATGGTGGGCTGCGGCTATATCGTCGGCTGGCGGATCAACGGCCCGATCACCGACGCCGCGCTGGCCTTCGCGGTGATCTTGTTGTTCGCGTTCGCGATGTCCTGGGTCGGCGCGTTGACCGGGTTGCTGTCTCCGACAGTGGAGGTCGCGCAGAGCGTCGGCTTGATCTGGATGTTCCCGCTGTCGTTCATCTCCTCGGCGTTCATTTCCGCGCAGACGTTGCCGGGGCCGTTGCGCACGATCGCCGAATGGAATCCGATCACCGCGGTTGCCGCGGCGGGGCGCAAATTGTTCGACAACAGTTCGCCGCCGTCGTTCGCGACCCCGACCGGTTGGCCGGCCGAACATTGTGTCGAATACGCGGTGATCTGTTCGGTGGCCATCCTCGTGGTGGTCGTGCCGCTGGCGTTGTTGCGGTATCGGCGAGTCGCCAGCCACTGAACCCGCAGGCGCCGCGCAGTTACTCCGCGGCGCCGGCCCTGGTAGACGAAAGGCCGCTCACCCCGGACGAATCCGGTGTGAGCGGCCTTTGCCGGCTCGTGGCTGCGCTCAGCCGCGCCTGCGGGTCTTGAGCAGTTCGAGGCGCTCCTTGAGCAGTTCCTCGAGCTCTTCCTTACTGCGCCGTTCCAGCAGCATGTCCCAGTGGGTGCGCGGCGGCTTGACCTTCTTGGCCTCCTGCGTGGTGCCCTCGAGCAGGACGCCTTCCTGGCCGTTGCGGCACAACCACGTCGGCGGGATCTCGGCGTCGTCGGCGAACGGGACGTCGAACTCTTCACCATTGTCGGTCCGATACCGGGCCATCCGGCGGGGCGCCAAATCGTGGTCGCGGTCGGTCTCGTAGCTCACCGCTCCGAGCCGACTGCCCCGGAGTACGCGATCTGCCATCTGTTCGGTCCTCTCTGTGTCTGTTGTGCCGCTGCTACGCGGCGGCGGGTTCGTGACCCTGGCGTGGCACACCTGCCGCCACATCGGCAGGGCCGCGAACCGGTGGAGTCACGCGCCCGGGGCGTGTCCGGACGCATCATCCCGTTGGTGTTCCGGCCGAACGCGCACGGATGCGCGGAACCGGTTGGGGTTGTTCGCGCCCGGCGTGGCTCGACCGGCGCGAACACCATGTGCTCTGTGAACGTGTGGTGGGCTACTTTCGTTCCCTGCGGGGGAGAACCTGGCTATTCTACGCTGTTCGCCGCCGTCACCGGTGCGGCGTGCCCTGTGCGGAGGGTCGCCGGGTGCGGTTAGGGTGTCGGGTCATGTCGCGCCGGTCACTGTCCTGCCTGTGGTGCGGGCGGGAAATCGTGGAATCCGAGGTCGGGCGTCGCCGCCGGTACTGCCGTCAGTCGTGCCGTCAGCGGGCCTACGAACATCGCAACAGCTTGAAGGGGACCGGGATTCCCGAGGACTCGGTGGTGCTGAGCGCACAGGAGGCCGCTGATCTGGCCGACCGCTGGTTCGCGGCGCGGTGTGCGGCCGAGGATGTGGCGACGGCGATCGGTGAGGGCGCCGATGCGGCCGAACTCGCCGCGCTCAGTGAGACTCTGCTCCAGCTCGCCCGTGACGCCGAACGCCTGCGCTGAGATCCGCGGATCCGGAGGGGCGCGAACCGGCCGCGCGGGCGCGGCGATACACCAGCACGCCGAGGCCTGCCACCACGGCGACCAGGACGACGAAGGCGGCGACGGTGAGCGCGTCCGGATGTAGCAGCGGCTGCGCGCGCATGGCCTGCCAGAACGTCAACCCGAACAGCCCCGCGTAACCCACAGTGAGCACGCCGACCAGGTCGGTCCTGGTGCGTTCACTGCGCAACCAGGGCAGGTGTGGTGCCAGTGCTGCCGAAACGATCACCGCCGCCAGCAGCACCTGGATCCCGTGCAGCCCGAGGAAATGCGGAATGCGTAGGTCCCCGCCGACGGTGCTCCAGTGGGTGATCGGCATGCCCGCCCCGTCGCGGGTGAGTTCGGTGCGCAGCCGCGCCTCGATGACGGTGTGGCCGGCTATCAACTCCACGATCCGGCCATCGGCATCGACTACGCGCTGCTTGCCGGTGAAGCCCATCAGATACGCCTGTGCCATACCCGCGACCGCCAGCGCGAGACCTGCGCGAATCGCCCGGGTGGTCGGCCGGTCCACCAGCCGCTGTGCGCACAAGATCAGGGCCAGCACCAGATTCGCGACGAACAGGCCGGGGACACCGGAGACGAAGATCTGTTGTCCGATGACGTTGACCGGATCGGGATCGGAATTGTTGAAATGGCTGAACGTGCCGCGCGCGGCCTGCACGGCGATGAATCCGACATCGAGCACACCGGTCACCGCGAAAACCGTCCCGAGCCACCAGGTGGCGCGGCGGCCCCGGTGTGGCAGCGCCAGCAGCCAGACCAGGCTCAGCCCGTAGAGGGTGAAGGCGATGCCGAACTTCAATGGCTTGAGCCAGACCGATTCGCCGAGCAGCATGCGGTCGTCGACGACCAGGCCGTAGGCCGAAACGATCGTCAGTGCGGTCATCGCGCCCACCATCACCAGAAGCGGCCGATGCAGGGCCGCGCGTTCGGGAAGGCCGGCCCGGAAGCGGTCCGAAGGCGGTGTCGGGGAAGCGATCTCGGGTGTGACCATGCTGCGAAACTAGAGTTCGGCCCTGCTCGGCCACATCCCGCCGGCGCGCCATTGCGGCCCCCTACCGCGGTACCGGATCGCGGCGCCGGGCCCATCCGCAGATCTAGGACGACGAAGGCCCGCAGGCACTCTCGCCTACGGGCCGTCCCCGTGGATTCGCGGCGACGCGTGGCCGGTGGACCGGGTCGCCGACGATGTCAGGAGTGGTCGCCGTGCACGCTGATCCCGCGCGCGGCCAGCCACGGCTGCGGGTCGATCGGGCCGACGCCTGGCACGTGCACCTCGTAGTGCAGGTGCGGCCCGGTGGAGTAGCCGCGGCTGCCGACGGTGGCGATCACGTCACCGGCGCGCACCGGCTGGCCGACGGTCACCAGGATGTCCTGCATGTGGCCGTAGACGCCGATGGTGCCGTCGTCCTGCTGGACCCGCACCCACAGGCCGAAACCGCTGGCCGGGCCGGCCTCGATCACGACGCCGTCGGTGACGGCCGCGATCGGCGCGCCCATCGGGTCGGCGAAATCGATACCCGCGTGCATCGTGCCCCAGCGCATGCCGAAGGTGGAACTCATCGGGCCGGCCACCGGGCGGATGGTCTTGGGCCGGGCGAACTCGATCGCGAGGCGGTTCTGTTCCCAGGCCACCGCCTCGGGCACGGTCTGGGCTCGCTGGGCTTCGGGCGGGGTGAACGCGGCAAAGGTGGCGTCGGTGGTGCCGGCCACCAGCTGCGGGGAGTGCAGGGCCTCGGTCGAGTTCTCTTCGGTGCATCCGGCGAGCACGCCGAGCGAGGCGCCGATCGCCGTGGAGGCGGCCACCACGCGGGTGGCGACGCTGCGACGGCCGGTGCGCGGCGCGCCGGGGCGGCGAGAAAGTAACGGAACGGTCACGGGCATGGCTCGAAGCTACGGGATCGCCGGCACCGCTCGGCAATCCTGTGGCTACCATCACTAGCGTCTATAACCCCAGTTCGATGATTACGAAGTGATAACGACACGGTTGATATTCCGTGTCGAGCTGGGCAAACGCGGTAAACGGCCGATTTGACGCCTCAATTGCCAGTTGATCACACTGTATTAGTGGCTACTAATGGAGTCAGGGCGATCGAAGCGCTCGCCGACCCCACCAGGCGGGCGATCTTCGAAGCACTACCGCATGCGCAACTATCGGTGGGCGAGCTGGCCGAGGCCGTCGGCGTCAGTAGTTCGGCGGTATCGCAGCACTTGCGGATCCTCCGGGAGGCGCGCCTGGTGATGATGCGCCCGGACGGCAACCGCAGGCTGTACTTCCTCGACCCGCGCGGGCTGGCCGACGCCCGCGACTATGTGGAGCGGTTCTGGCCGAGCGCCATCGCCGCCTACTCCGCGGCGGTACACACCGCGAGCGTGGAAGAACAGACTCCTCAGCCGACGCGGCGGTAGGCGCGCGGACGCTCTCCGGTATTCCCGGCCCAGGAGTGTTTACCGAGCTGGGCGTCGATCGCGCCGAGCACCTCGCTCACCCCGATCCGCAGCAGGCCCGCGTCGGCACTGTCGGCATCCGGGTCGCCGACCTGACCCGCCCAGAGCACGTCGTGCCGGGCGAGCAGATGTGGCGGTGGCCCGCCCCGGCGCGGGGGAGTCGGACCGAACAGCTGCACGGTGCGGGTGCCGAACGCGGTCGCCAGATGAGCGACGCCGGTATCGCCGCACAACACCAGCGCGGCTTCGGCGACCGTCGCGGCCAATTCGATGAGGTTCTGCTCGCCCGCCAGCACCCGATGCGGTGGCAGCCCGGCGCGCGCGGCGATGCCGAGTGCGATCTCGCGCTCGAACTCGTCGCCGGTGATGACGACTTCCCGGCCGAGGACCGACTGATGCCGGATGACGGCGGCGAACCGGTCGGGAGGCCAGCGGCGCGCCGGTGCGCCCGCGCCGATGTGCACGACGACGGCGTCGCGGTGACTGGTGGTGGCCACCGGCGGGACCAGGCCGAGGTTGCGCCGGTCGGCATCGATGCCGTCGAATTCGAGCAGATGGCACCAGCGGTCGACCAGATGCATGTCGGGATCCCACTGCGGGCCGGGCAGCTCGGGGAAGGCCGGATTGCGGTAGGTGAGGATGCGGCGTGCGTCGGTCTTGATCAGTTCGACGACCGACTCGGTGTCGGGGCCGTGCAGGTTCACGGCGAGATCGGGGGTGGGTCCGTCCCAGCGCAGGCTGCCGCCCTCGGTGGTGGGAACCATCGCGTCGACCGAGGTGATCAGATCGACGATGGGCCGTAGCCGATGCGGGGCCGCCAGGACGATGCGGTCGTCCGGCCTCGCCCGGCGCAGTGCGCGCAGCGCCGGGACCGCGGTGAGCAGTTCACCGAGACCGCGTGCCTGAAGCACGAGAACAACCGACACCCTCTTCTCCTAGCCACCCGAGACTCGTCATACCCGACCCACTCGACTCACCTGACGGCGTTCACGACGAGAGCCATTGACCCACAATTACCCGGCGTGTACAGCGGCAAACGTGATCATCACGGCGTTCTCGGTCACAGTCGGCCACCGTGGTGCACAACTCGCGGTGGCGGCGCGCGGTCGCGGGCAGTGAGCAAATGCCCAGAGAACCATGGAATTCGGGCATAACATCACTTCATGACGACGAATATCATCCCGCAGGGCCCGGTGCAGGCCCTCGCGCGTGCCGCCTGGCAATCGATCTTGGTCACCGGACTGCTCTCGGTGATCCTCGGCGTGCTGATCCTGGTGTGGCCGGGCAAGACGCTGCTGGTCGCCGGCATCATCTTCGGCATCTATCTGGTGGTCAGCGGCCTGTTGCAGCTGGTCGCGGCGTTCGCGGCGCCGGCGAGCGCGGGGATGCGGGTGCTGTATTTCATCAGCGGCGTGTTGTCGATCGTCATCGGTGTCTTCTGTTTCCGCGACGACCTGACCTCGATCCTGCTGCTGGGGCTGTGGATCGGTATCGGCTGGTTGTTCCGCGGGGTCGCGGTGACGATGGCGGCGATCTCGGAACCGGGCCTGCCCGGCCGCGGCTGGCAGGGCTTCTTCGGCGTGATCACCGCGATCGCGGGTGTCGTGCTGATCATCTGGCCCGTGGAATCGGTCGCCACATTGGCCTGGGTGGCCGGTATCTGGCTGGTCGTGCTCGGTGTCATGGAGATGATCACCGCGTTCGGAGTGCGCAAGGACGCCAAGGATCTCGGTGTTCCGGCGCAGCCGGTCGCATGACACAATCGCGGGATCACATGGTCGACGTCGGGGGTCGACATCGAAAGGAACTGGAGGCACGAATGTTTCGTACTGCTGGGATCGTCGGTGCACTGGCCACCGCGGGCGCCATCACCCTGCTGGCCCCGGGCGCCGCGCACGCCGCGGGCGGCACCCTGAACCTCAACGGTGAGCTGCACGCGAACCCGGTGGGCTGCTTCAACACCGGTGACAGCTTCTACACGACGCTGCAGACCACCGTGGGAAATTCGACGGATCAGGCGATCACGCTGTACGCGGGTCCTGACTGCGCGGGCCAGGCCCTCGGCGTGATCGAGCCCAACACCATCGGCTACGTCCCCAGCGGCGGCAGCGTCTCGGTGCCGTAATACCCGGACCACCGAACTCCGGCGTGGACCTCGCGATCAATCGCGGGGTCCACGTGCTTTTCCGGGGGCCCGATCTCATGCACCGGGACCGCGGGGTGTGGGTGGCCGCGTCCGGGCAGGCTGTCGCGGGGGCTACGGTGGCAAGACCAGCCGACGCATCGAGAAGGAGCCAGCCGTGGGTGAGCGGGTGCCCAGCCAGTGGGAGGAGATCACGGCCAACGATCCCGCGCACTCCACCTGGTACATCGAGCGGTTCCGCGGCCTGGCGGCCCAGGGACAGGACATCGTGGGGGAGGCCAGGCTGATCGACGCGATGCTCGGCAGGGGCTCGCGCGTGCTCGACGCCGGTTGCGGGCCCGGGCGCATCGGCGGCTATCTGCACGATGCCGGGCATGTGGTCGTCGGCGTCGACGTGGACCCGGTGCTGATCGAGGCGGCCGAACACGACCATCCCGGCCCGACCTGGCTGGTCGGCGACCTGGCCGAACTGGATTTGCCGTCCCACGGCATTCCCGCCGACTTCGACGTCATCGTGTGCGCGGGCAATGTGATGACCTTCCTCGCGCCGAGCACCCGCAGGCCGGTGCTGTCCGGCTTCGCTCGCCATCTCGCCCCGGATGGCCGCGCCGTCATCGGATTCGGCGCCGAACGGGGCTACCCATTCGAGGAGTTCTTCGCCGACGCCGCGGCCGCGGGGCTGGTACTGGACCTGCGGCTGTCGACCTGGGATCTGCGGCCGTACCGCGACGACTCCGACTTCTTGGTTGCCGTGTTCACTCGCGCCTGAGGTGCGGTCGCACCCCGGGGTTGAAATATGTGCCGCCGGTTCGGTATTCGAGGTCGGCGGGCGACGGTCCGTCCCGCGCCGGTCGTTTTCCGCTGGTGTGAAATCGGCGCTATTCCAACGAATTTGCGAGCCGCATCGAATGCAGCCTCCCGGACGGTGTCTCGAAATCGTTCCCGCCGACGCGGTTTCGGTAGCTCGTAGGTTGAAATAGGGGTTATTTGCTACCGCTGGAACTCGGCGGGGGAAGATCGCTGTTCTCGGGGCGAGGAAATTATTGATCTTTGGGCTGGGGGATGTCCGGATTCGTCCCGCCGCAGCGCGGACTGGTGCAGAAAGATCGTTCTGACCTGGGGTGATCGCTGGTGTGGAGCGGACGGGCCGGTGTCTTCGGGCAATTGTGGAAGCGCTGGATAAACC
>NZ_BAFY01000039.1 GCF_000308555.1 Nocardia cyriacigeorgica NBRC 100375
GCTCGGCGAGATCGAGGCCGCGCTGAACGGGCTCGACGAAGTCGCCCAGTCGGTCGTGGTGGTGCGCGGCGATCAGCACACCGGCGATCAGCTCGTCGCCTACGTGGTCGCCGCGCCTGGTCTTCCGGTGGACACCGATGCGCTGCGCGAGGAACTGGGACGGCAGCTGCCGGCCTACATGGTTCCCGCCGTGGTGATGGTGCTCGACGAGTTCCCGCTCAACGCCTCCGGCAAGCTGGACCGCAAGGCGCTGCCGGCGCCGGTGTTCGAGGCCGCGGTGTTCCGCGCCCCGACCACGCCGGTGGAAGAGATCGTGGCCACCACCTTCGCCGATGTGCTCGGCCTCGACCGGGTGGGCCTGGACGACGACTTCTTCGCCCTCGGCGGCAACTCGCTGAGCGCCACTCAGGTGGCGGCCCGGCTCTCGGCCGCGCTCGACACCGATCTCGGTGTGCGCGAACTGTTCGAGGCGTCCACGGTCGCCGCGCTGGCGGCCAGGGCCGAATCCCGCGCCGGGGCGGGTGCGCGCGCCGCGCTGGTGCCGCAACAGCGGCCCGCGCTGGTTCCGCTGTCGCTGGCCCAGCAGCGGATGTGGTTCCTGAACCGGTTCGATCCCGACTCGGCGGTCGACAACATCCCGGCCGCGGTGCGGCTGTCCGGTCTGCTCGACCGGCAGGCCTTGCAGATCGCCGTCGCCGACGTGCTCGCCAGGCATGAATCGCTGCGCACCTTCTACCCGGAGGTCGACGGCACCGCCTACCAGCAGGCCGTGCCCACCGCGAAGGTGATCCCGGACCTGAGCCCGGTCGACGTCACCGAGGCCGAGCTGCCCGCCCGGGTCGCCGAACTGGTGCGTACCGGATTCGACGTCACCACCGAGGTGCCGTTCCGGGCCCGGCTGTTCGAGATCAGCCCGACCGAACACGTGCTCGCCCTTGTCGTGCACCACATCTCGGCCGACGGCTTCTCCATGGGCCCGCTGACCCGAGACGTGATGACCGCCTACGGCGCTCGCGTCGAGGGCGGCGAACCGGCCTGGCGTCCGCTGGAAGTGCAGTACGCCGATTTCGCGCTGTGGCAGCGCGAGGTGCTCGGCTCCGAGGACGATCCGGAGTCGGTGATCGCCGAACAGATCGACTTCTGGACCCGGTCCCTGCGCGGGCTGCCCGAGCAGCTCGACCTGCCCGCCGACCGGCCACGCCCGGCCGTCGCTTCGGGCCAGGGCGCCACCGAGGTCTTCGAGATCGACGCCCGAACCCACGCGGCGCTCACCGAGCTGGCTCGCACCCGTGGCGCGACGCTGTTCATGGTCACCCACGCGGCCCTGGCGGTACTGCTGTCGCGGCTGTCGGGTGAGGCCGACATCGCGATCGGCACGCCGGTCGCGGGCCGTGGTGAGCGCGCGCTCGACGACCTCATCGGCATGTTCGTCAACACCCTGGTGTTGCGCACCGAGGTCGACGGCGGCGACACCTTCACCGACCTGCTTCGCACCGTCCGGTCGACCGATATCGCGGCCTTCGGGCACGCGGATCTGCCGTTCGAGCGGCTGGTGGAGATCCTGAACCCGGCGCGTTCGCAGGCGCGGCATCCGCTGTTCCAGGTGATGCTGTCGTTCCAGAACACCGGCCAGAACAGCCTGGAACTGCCGGGCCTGACCGTCAGCGGCGTGGATCTGCCGATCGACGTGGCCAAGTTCGATCTGCAACTGGTGCTGTCGGAGAACGGCGAGAACGGCGGCATCACCGCCGAACTGATCTACGCCACCGACCTGTTCGACGCCGCCACCATGGCCCAGTTCGGCCGCCGCTTCAACCGGCTGCTCGCCGCCGTGGCCGCGGAACCGGATCGCGCCGTCGGCGACATCGAGCTGCTCGATGCCCGCGAAACCGACCGCGCCCTGCGCGCCTGGAACGAGACCGCCCACGATCTCGGTGACGCGAGCACGCTGGTGGCCGAGTTCGCCGCGCAGGCCGCCGCCACCCCGGACGCCGTCGCGCTGGTCGACCCGGCGACCGGAATGTCGTTGAGCTACGCCGAATTCGGTGAGCGCGTGCATCGCCTGGCCCGCCACCTGATCGGCCTTGGCGTCGGCCCGGAGAGCCTGGTCGCCCTCGGCCTGCGCCGCTCGGTGGATCTGGTCGTGGCCATGTACGCGGTGCATGCGGCCGGCGGTGGTTACGTGCCGCTGGACCTGGATCAGCCGGCCGAGCGCATCGATTACGTGCTGGACACCGCCGCGCCGGTCTGCGTGCTGACCACATCGCGCGACGGGTTCGACGCCACAGGTCTGTCGACGGTGGTGCTCGACGAGCTGGACCTGTCCGGCTACGCGGCGACCCCGGTGACCGACGCCGAGCGGCTTTCGCCGCTGCGCCCGCAGCATCCGGCCTACGTCATCTTCACCTCCGGATCCACCGGACGCCCCAAGGGCGTGGCCGTGCCGCATGCGGCCGTGGTGAACCAGATCCGCTGGATCACCGGCGAATACGGCATCGGCGCCGACGACGTGGTGCTGTTCAAGACCCCCGCCACCTTCGACGTGTCGGTATGGGAGCTGTTCGGTCCGCTGTCGACCGGCGGCCGGATGGTGATCGCGAGCCCGGACGGGCATCGTGACCCGCAGTACCTGGCCGAGGTGATCGCCGCCCAGCACGTCACCATGACCTCGTTCGTGCCGTCCATGCTGACGGTCTTCGCCGGCAGCGTGTCCGCGGCCGAACTCACCTCGCTGCGGTTGCTGTTCGTCGCCGGCGAGGCGTTCACCAGCGACGCGGTCGAGGCGATCCGCCGGGTCAGCACCGCCGAACTGCACAACCTGTACGGCCCGACCGAGTTCACCGTGCACGCGACGGCCGCCCCGGTCGCGGCCGAGGTCGACGGCGCGGTGCCGATCGGTCTGCCGGTGTGGAACGCGCAGGCCTACATCCTGGACGCGCGCCTGCATCCGGTGGTTCCTGGTGCGGCCGGTGAGCTGTACCTGGCCGGCGATCAGCTGGCCCGCGGTTACGTCGGCCGCGCGGATCTGACCGCGGATCGCTTCGTGGCCAACCCGTTCGGCACCGGCACCCGCATGTACCGCACCGGCGACCTGGTCACCCGTGGCGCCGACGGTGCCATCACCTACCTGGGCCGCACCGACTTCCAGGTGAAGCTGCGCGGTCTGCGCATCGAGCTCGGTGAGATCGAGAACGCGCTCACCGCACACGAATCGGTGGCCCAGTCGGTGGCGGTGGTCCGCTCCGATGCCCGCACGGGCGATCTGCTGGTGGCCTATGTGGTGCCCGCGGGCGGCGCGAGCGTCGATCTCGACGCGCTGCGCACGCACCTGTCCGGTCGCTTGCCGTCCTACATGGTCCCGGCCGCGATCGTGGTGCTCGACGCCATGCCGCTCAACCCGAACGGCAAGCTGGATCGGCGCGCGCTGCCGGAGCCGGAGTTCGAGGCGCGCGAGTTCCGGGCGCCGTCGACCCCGGTGGAGGAGATCGTCGCGAACACCTTCGCCGAGGTGCTCGGCCTGCCCGGGGAACGCCAGGTCGGCCTGGACGACGACTTCTTCGATCTCGGCGGCAACTCGCTGATCGCCACCCAGGTGGTGGCCCGGCTCGGCGCCGCCCTCGACACCCGCGTCCCGGTGCGCACCCTGTTCGAGGCGCCGTCGGTGGCCGCGCTGGCCGCCAAGCTGGAATCGCATGCGGGCACCGGCCGCCGCCGCGAGCTCGTCGCCGGGCCGCGCCCGGACGAGGTGCCGCTGTCGCTGGCCCAGCAGCGCATGTGGTTCCTCAACCGCTTCGACAACCAGACCGCGGTCAACAACATCCCGCTCGCGGTCCGGCTCACCGGCGCCCTCGACACCGACGCGCTGGCGCTGGCCGTCGCCGACGTGATCGACCGGCACGAGGTGCTGCGCACGGTCTATCCGCAGACCGCCGACGGTCAGGGCGTGCAGGTGGTGCTGCCCGCCGGACAGCATCGCCTCGACCTCACCCCGGTCGACGTCCGCCAGGCCGAGATCACCGACCGCATCAGCGAATTGGTGCTCACCGGCTTCGACGTCACCGCCGAGGTCCCGGTGCGCGCCGAGCTGTTCCACGTGGTGGACGGCGAAGGACCCGAGACCCACGTGCTGGTGTTCGTGGTGCACCACATCTCCGGTGACGGCTGGTCGGTGCGCCCGCTGGCCCGCGACGTGATGGTGGCCTACGCGGCCCGCACCCGCGGCGAGGCCCCCGGCTGGGCGCCGCTGCCGGTGCAGTACGCCGACTTCGCGCTGTGGCAGCGCGACACGCTGGGTTCGGAGGACGATCCGTCCTCGCTGATCGCCCAGCAGGTCGCCTACTGGTCCAGCACGCTGGCCGGACTGCCCGAGCAGCTGGACCTGCCCGCCGACCGGTCCCGGCCCGCGGTGGCGTCCAACCGCGGTGAGGTCTACGAGTTCGGCATCGACGCCGAACTGCTGCGCGGACTCAACGCGCTGGCCCGCGAACACGGCGCCAGCCTGTTCATGGTCGTGCACGCGGCCTTCGCGGCGCTGCTGTCGCGGTTGTCCGGCAGCGACGACATCGCCATCGGCACCGCCGTCGCCGGCCGCGGTGAGGCCGCGCTCGACGACGCCATCGGCATGTTCGTCAACACCCTGGTGCTGCGCAGCGAGGTACGGCCCGATGAGCCGTTCACCGAGCTGCTCGCCCGCACCAGGGAAACCGATCTTGCGGCCTTCGGGCACGCGGATCTGCCGTTCGAGCGGCTGGTGGAGATCCTGAACCCGGCACGTTCGCAGGCGCGGCATCCGCTGTTCCAGGTGATGCTGTCGTTCCAGAACACCGGTGAGACCACCTTCGAGCTGCCCGGCCTCGAGGTCGCCGGACTGCCGCTGGATGTGGTGACGGCGAAGTTCGATCTGCATCTGAACCTCACCGATAGCGCCGACGGCATGAGCGCCGAATTCGCTTACGCCACCGACATGTTCGACCGCGACACGGTCGCTTCGCTGGCCGAGCGGCTGCTGCGGATGCTGAGTGCGGCCGTGGCCGAGCCGGCCGCGGCGATCGGCGATGCCGATCTGCTCGACGCCGGCGAGCGCGAGCTGCTGGTGTCGGAGTGGAACGCGACCGAGTTCGACGTGGCCGCCGCGCTGTCGGCGAGCCCGTCCGGGACCGATCCGGCGACGCTGGTGGCGATGTTCGAGGCGCAGGCCGCGCGCACCCCGGACGCCCCGGCGCTCACCTTCGCCGACACCACGCTGACCTACGCCCAGTTCAGCGCCCGTGTGAACCGCCTGGCCCGGCATCTGATCACGCTCGGTGTCGGCCCGGACACCCACGTCGCGCTGGGTATGCGGCGTTCGATCGAACTGGTCGTGGGCATGTACGCGGTGGCCGTCGCCGGCGGCGCCTACGTGCCGCTGGACCCCGATCATCCGGCCGACCGCACCCGCTACGTCCTCGACACCGCCGATCCGGTCTGTGTGCTGACCACCGCCGCCGACGAGTTCGACGCGGGCCAGCGCACCACGCTGGAGATCGAGGCACTGGATCTGTCCGGCTACTCGGCCGCACCGGTGACCGATGCCGAGCGCACCGCGCCGCTGCTGCCGACCCATACCGCCTACGTCATCTTCACCTCCGGCTCGACCGGCCGCCCGAAGGGTGTGGCGGTCGCGCACGCCGCGATCGTGAACCGCCTGGTGTGGATGCAGTCGGCCTACCAGCTGGACGCCTCCGATGTGGTGTTGCAGAAGACGCCGTCCACCTTCGACGTGTCGGTGTGGGAGTTCTTCTGGCCCTTGCAGATCGGCGCACGCCTGGTCGTCGCCAAGCCGGACGGCCACCGTGATCCCGGCTACCTGATCGAACTCATCACCGCCGAGCGGGCGACCACCACGCACTTCGTGCCGTCGATGCTGTCGGTGTTCGTCGCCGAGGAACGTGCCGACGAATGCACCAGCCTGCGCAACGTTTTCGCCTCCGGTGAGGCGCTGCCCGCCGCCACCGCGCAGCGGATGCAGGAACTGACCGGCGCCCGGCTGCACAACCTCTACGGCCCGACCGAAGCCGCGGTCGACGTCACCTTCCACGAGGTGACCGAGGCGGACACCGTGTCGGTGCCGATCGGCGCGCCGGTGTTCAACACACAGGTGTACGTGCTCGATGCCCGCCTGAACCCGGTGCCGACCGGTGTCGCGGGTGAGCTGTATCTGGCCGGCGTGCAGCTGGCGCGCGGGTATGTGGCGCGCCCGGATCTCACCGC
>NZ_BAFY01000038.1 GCF_000308555.1 Nocardia cyriacigeorgica NBRC 100375
CCGGTCCGGGTGCTGTTCGAGGCGCCCACGGTGGCCGCGCTGGCCACCCGGGTGGAGTCGTCGGCGGGTGCGGGCGGGCAGGTGCCGCTGGTGCCGCGCGAGCGCGGTGAGTTGGTGCCGCTGTCGCCGGCCCAGCAGCGGATGTGGTTCCTCAACCGCTTCGACAATCAGACCGCCGTCAACAACATCCCGGTCGCCATCCGGCTCACCGGTGAGCTCGACCTGGACGCGCTGAACGCCGCCATCGGCGATGTGCTGGCCAGGCACGAGGCCCTGCGCACGGTGTACCCGGAGGTCGAGGGCACCGGCTACCAGCGGGTCCTGCCCGTCGACGAGGTGCGGGTGCGGCTGACCCCGGAATCGGTCACCGCCGAGGAACTACCCGCGCGGATCGTCGCGCTGGCGAGCACCTATTTCGACGTGACCACCGCGATCCCGTTCCGGGCCGCGCTGCTCGCGGTCGATCCGCGGACCCATGTGGTGGTGCTGGTCATGCACCACATCAGCGCCGACGGTTTCTCGCTGCGCCCGCTGCTGCGCGATGTGGTCACCGCCTACGCCGAGCGCACCAGGGGCGAGCTGCCCGGGTGGGCGCCGCTCGAGGTGCAGTACGCCGACTACGCGCTGTGGCAGCGCGAGGTGCTCGGTGAGGAATCCGATCCGGAATCGGTGGCCGCCCGCCAGATCGCCTACTGGACCGAGCGGCTGCGTGACCTGCCGGACCAGATCGAGCTGCCCGCCGACCGGCCGCGGCCCGAAATCGCCACCAATGCCGGTGGCACGCACACCTTCTCGATCGATGCCGAACTGCGCGGAGAGCTGGAGGAGCTGGCCCGCGCCAACGGCGTCACCCTGTTCATGGTGGTGCACGCGGCGCTGGCGACCTGGGCGGCCCGGCTGTCCAACAGCACCGATATCGCCATCGGCACCCCCATCGCGGGCCGCGGCGAGCAGGCGCTCGACGATCTGGTCGGCATGTTCGTCAACACCCTGGTGCTGCGCACCGAGGTGGAACCCGGCGTCGCGTTCGACGCGCTGCTCGAGCAGGTGCGCCGCACCGACCTGGAAGCGTTCGCGCACGCCGACGTGCCGTTCGAGCGGCTGGTCGACGTCATCAGCCCGGCCCGCTCGCAGGCCCATCACCCGCTGTTCCAGATCGCGCTGACCTTCGAGGCCGCCTCGGCCGCCGATATGGGCACGGTCTCGCTGCCCGGTCTCGACCTGGACGTGGTCGAATTCGATCCGGGCACCGCCAAGTTCGACATCCAGCTCACCGTCGGTGAGATCGGCGACGGTGCGCTGTCGCTGTCGTGGAACTACGCCACCGAACTGTTCGATCCGGAGACGGTCTCCGCCTTCGCCGACCGGCTGGTGCGCATCCTGCGCGGCGTCACCGAGGACGCCTCGGTCGCCGTCGGCGATATCGATCTGCTGGGTGAGGCCGAGCGGCTCGATGTGTCGCAGCGGTGGGTTTCCTCGGGCGCCGATGCGTTCTCCACCGAGACCACCACCGGCATCTTCGGTGCCGCAGAGGCGACCCTGTCGACCCTGTTCGACGCCGCAGCGGCCGCGCACCCGCATCGGATCGCGGCCCGCTTCGGCGCCGACACCCTCACCTACGCCGAACTGGATCGGCGCGCGAATGTGCTGGCGCGCAGGCTGATCGCCGACGGTGCCGGGCCGGAATCGCTGGTCGCGGTGATACTGCCGCGGTCGCTGGATCTGGTCGTCGCGTTGCTCGCGGTGGTCAAGACCGGCGCGGGTTATGTGCCCGTCGACCCGGCCTACCCGGCCGACCGCATCGCCTACGTGCTCTCCGATGCCGCGCCGACCAGCGTGATCATCGACTCGACGGTCCAGGTGACGGTCCCCGAACACCTGCCGAGCGTGGTGCTGGACGGGTTCGCCGTCGAGGCGGGCAATGTGGAGGACGCCGACGACGCGCCGATCACCGACGCCGACCGTCGCGCCCCGCTGCACCCGGATCACGTCGCCTACGTCATCTACACCTCCGGCTCCACCGGCCGCCCCAAGGGTGTCGCGGTGGCGCACCGGAATGTGGTGCGGCTGTTCGCGAACACCGATCGCGACTTCGGTTTCGGACCCGACGACGTGTGGACGCTGTTCCACTCCTACGCCTTCGACTTCTCGGTGTGGGAGCTGTGGGGTCCGCTGCTGTTCGGCGGCACCCTGATCGTCGTCGACTACTACACCTCGCGCTCGCCCGAACAGTTCCTGGAACTGCTGCGCGCGGAGAAGGTGACGGTGCTCAACCAGACGCCGTCGGCCTTCTATCAGCTGGCCGAGGCCGACCGCAACGCCCAGGACGCCACACCGCTGTCGCTGCGGTACGTGGTGTTCGGCGGCGAGGCGCTGGAGCTGCGCCGCCTGTCGGATTGGGTCGCCCGGCACGGGGACAAGGCCCCGGTGCTGGTCAACATGTACGGCATCACCGAGACCACGGTGCACGTGTCCTACCGCGCGCTGGACGCGGCGACCATCGCCGAGGCCGCGGGCAGCATCGTCGGCCGGGCCATCGCCGGTCTCCAGGTATCCGTGCTCGACAACCGGTTGCGGCCGGTGCCGGTCGGTGTCGCGGGCGAAATGTATGTGGCCGGACCGCAGTTGGCGCGCGGCTACCTGGGCCGCCCGGATCTGTCGGCGGCGCGGTTCGTGGCCAACCCGCTCGGCGACGGTGCGGGCTCGCGCCTGTACCGCTCCGGTGACCTGGCGCGCTGGAACCGCTTCGGCGAACTCGAATACCTGGGCCGCGCCGATGATCAGGTCAAGGTGCGCGGTTTCCGCATCGAGCTCGGCGAGATCGAATCCGCCGTGCTGGCGCAGCCCGGCATCGCGCAGGCCGCGGTCATCGTGCGCGAGGACCAGCCGGGCGATCAGCGGATCGTTGCCTACGTGGTGTCGGATCCGGATACCGCGCCGAACCTGGACCAGGTGCGCGAGGGTGCGGCGGAGCTGCTGCCGGCCTATATGGTTCCTTCGGCCGTGGTGCGGCTGGAATGGATTCCGCTGACCGTCAACGGAAAGCTGGATCGCCGCGCGTTGCCGGCCCCGGCCGTGCAGGCGCGGGCCTTCCGTGCCCCCGTCACGCCGGTGCAGGAGACGGTGGCCGCGGTGTTCGCCGAGGTGCTGGATCTGCCGCGGGTCGGCGTCGACGACGATTTCTTCGACCTTGGCGGCAACTCGCTGATCGCCACCAGGGTGGTCTCGCGGATCGGTGCGGCACTGGGCACCACGGTGCCGGTGCGCACGCTGTTCGAGGCGTCGACGGTGGAGTCGCTGGCCGCGCGGGTGGAATCGCATACCGGCACCGATGCCAGGACCCGGCTGACGGCGCGCCCGCGCGCCACCGGCGAAACCGTGCCGCTGTCGTTCGCGCAGCAGCGCATGTGGTTCCTGAACAAGTACGACACCACCTCGGCCGCCTACAACCTGCCGATCGCGCTGCGGCTGTCCGGTGCGCTCGACGTCGAGGCCCTGCGCCTTGCGGTGGCCGACGTGGTGCGCAGGCACGAATCGCTGCGCACCCGCTACCCCGAGCACGGCGGCAGCCCGGTCCAGGTGATCGTGCCTGCCGAGCAGATCCATCTCGACCTGAACCCGGTTCCGGTCGACGCCGATGAACTGCTCGAGGTGGTCACCGCGTTCGTGTCCACCGGATTCGATGTGGCCGAGCAGGTTCCGCTGCGTGCCCGGCTGTACCAGGCCAGCGCCGACGAGCATGTGCTCGTCGTGGTGGTGCATCACATCGCCGCCGACGGCTTCTCGATGGGCCCGCTCACCCGTGACGTGATGCTTGCCTACAGCGCCCGGATCCAGGACAGCGCACCCGGCTGGGAGCCGCTGTCGGTGCAGTACGCCGATTTCGCGCTCTGGCAGCGTGAGGTGCTCGGCTCCGAGGACGATCCGCAGTCGCTGATGGCCCGTCAGGTCGCCTACTGGCAGCGCGCGCTCGACGGCATCCCCGATGAGCTGGCGCTGCCGACCGACCGGCCGCGTCCGGCCGTGGCCTCGCTGCGCGGCGCCACCCTGCACACCGAACTGCCCGGTGAGCTGGTCGCCGCGCTGGACGAGGTGGCTCGCCGCAGTGGCGCCTCGTTGTTCATGGTCATGCACGGCGCGCTGACGGTGCTGCTGTCGCGGCTGTCCGGCAGCGATGACGTCGCCGTCGGTACGCCGATCGCCGGCCGTGGCGAGCAAGCCCTCGACGACTTGGTCGGCATGTTCGTCAACACCCTGGTGTTGCGCACCGGCATCGATCCGGCCGAATCGTTCGCCGAGCTGCTCGACCGGGTGCGCCGCACCGACCTGGACGCCTACGGCAACGCCGATGTGCCGTTCGAGCGGCTGGTGGAGCTGCTGGCGCCGGAGCGTTCGCAGGCCCGCAACCCGCTGTTCCAGGTGATGCTGGCATTCCAGAACCTCGACCGCACCAGCCTGGAACTGCCGGGGCTTTCGGTGTCGGCGCTGGATCTGGAAGAAAACGTCGCCCGGTTCGATCTGCAGTTCACGCTGTCCGAGCACGGTGAGCCCGGTGCGGGCATGGCGTTGGCGCTGACCTACGCCACCGAACTGTTCGACGAAGCCACCGTCGCCGAGATCGCCGCGCGCTGGCGGCGGGTGCTGGAGGCGATCGCCGCCGACGCCACGATCAGCGTCGGCGCCATCGACGTCCTCGATGCCGGCGAACGCGCTGATCTGGTGTCGCGCACCGGTGCGCCCGCCGTGGCACCGCGGGTGCTGGCGGATCTGCTGGCCGAGGCCGCCGCCCGCGACCCGAAGGCGCCCGCCGTGGTGTTCGAGGGGACAACTGTGTCCTACGGCGAGCTGGACGAGCGTTCCAACCGCCTGGCCCGGCTGCTGATCGCCGAAGGTATCGGCGCCGAAGACCTGGTCGCCGTGGGTGTTCCGCGTTCGGCCGATTCGGTGTTCGCGGCGTGGGCGGTGGCCAAGACCGGTGCGGCCTTCGTGCCGGTCGACCCGAACTACCCGGCCGAGCGTATCGCGCATATGGTCACCGACTCCGGTTCGCCGGTCGGCCTCACCGTCGCCTCGGTGCGCGAGGGGCTGCCGGAATCGGCGCGCTGGCTGGTGCTCGACGAGCTGGACCTGGACGGGTTCGACGGCGGTCCGATCACCGACGCCGACCGGGTGCGCCCGGTGCGGCCGCAGCATCCTGCCTACGTCATCTACACCTCCGGCTCCACCGGCGTCCCCAAGGGCGTCGTGGTCACCCACAGCGGCCTGGCGAACTTCAGTGCCGAACAGATCGAGCGCTACGCCCTCGACTCCGATTCGCGCGCATTGCATTTCGCCTCGCCCAGCTTCGACGCCTCGATCCTCGAGCTGCTGCTCGCGATCGGCGCGGGCGGTGCGCTGGTCGTGGTGCCGCCGGGTGTGTACGGCGGCGAGGAGCTGTCGGAACTGATCCGCGGCGAGCGGGTCACCCACGCCTTCATCACCCCGGCCGCGCTGGCCACCTTCGATCCGAGCGGCCTCGACACCCTGCGGGTGCTGGTCGCCGGTGGTGAGGCCTGCCCGCCGGAACTGGTGGCCAAGTGGGCGGTGCCGCTGGATGGCGCGTCCGGCGAGGTCCGCCACTTCCACAACGGTTACGGCCCCACCGAGACCACCATCATGACCAACATCAGCGATCCGCTGGTGCCGGGCGAGACGGTGACCATCGGCGGACCGATCCGCGGTATGCGGTCGCTGATCCTGGATGCCCAGCTCAGGCCGGTGCCGGTGGGTGTCGCGGGTGAGCTGTATCTGTCGGGCGTGCAGTTGGCGCGCGGCTACCACGCGCGGCCGGGGCTGACGGCGGACCGGTTCGTCGCCAACCCGTACGGCGACGGTGAGCGGATGTACCGCACCGGTGACGTCGTCCGCTGGACACGGAACGGTGAGGTCGAGTACGTCGGCCGTTCCGACTTCCAGGTGAAGGTGCGCGGTTTCCGCATCGAGCTCGGTGAGATCGACGCGGCGCTGGCCTCGCACGAGACGGTCGACTTCGCGGTCACCATCGGCCACAAGAACGCCGCGGGCGCGGTCTCGCTGGTGTCGTATGTGGTTGCCGCGCAGGGCCGTTCGATCGACGTCGCGACGCTGACGGCGCACGTCGAGGACCGCCTGCCCGCCTACATGGTGCCCTCGTCGATCATGGTGATCGACCGGGTGCCGCTGACCCCCGTCGGCAAGCTGGACCGCAAGGCGTTGCCGGAGCCGGTCTTCGCCACCGAGGTGGTGTTCCGGGCCCCGCGCACGCCGGTCGAGCAGACCATCGCCGAGGTCTTCGCCGAGGTGCTCGGCGTGGAACGGGTCGGCGTGGACGACTCGTTCTTCGCGCTGGGCGGCGACAGCATCGTCTCCATCCAGCTGGTGTCGCGGGCCAAGGCGCGCGGTGTGGTGTTCACCCCGCGCCACGTCTTCGAGCAGCGCACGGTCGCGGGTCTGGCCGCGGTCGCCGAGACCACCGATGGCGCCGCGACCGCGGCGCCCGCGCTGGAAGAGCTGCCCGGCGGCGGTGTCGGCACCATGCCGCTCACCCCGGTGGTGCGGTTCATGGCGCAGCGGCGCGGATCGTTCAGCCGCTTCAATCAGACGCTGGCGCTGGAACTTCCGGTCGGCATCGACCGGGCGGGCATCGCGGCCACCGTCAGCGCGGTCATCGACCGGCACGACATGCTGCGCGCGAGCCTGCGCCGATCCGCAGGCGACTGGATCGTGGAGACCGCGGCGCCGGGCACCGTCGACGTGGACGCGCTGATCGATCACACGGTGTTCTCCGCCGACGTCGACGACGCGCAACTGTTCGACCTGGCCGCCACCGCGCTCGACGCCTCGCTTAACCGGCTCGATCCGGCCGCCGGTGTGGTGGTCCGGTTCGTGTGGCTGGAACCCGACCGCGCCGACCGCGCGGGCCGGCTCATCGTCGTCGCCCATCACCTGGTGGTCGACGGTGTGTCCTGGCGCATCCTGGTACCCGATTTCGTGGCCGCCTGGGGCCAGCTCACCGCCGGTCAGGAACCGGAACTGGTGGCGCCCGCGACCTCGATGCGGGCCTGGGCGCACGCCCTGGAACGCGAGGCGCGCAACCCCGAGCGGGTCGCCGAACTCGACTACTGGCGTTCGGTGGTCGGTGTCGCCGATCCGCTGCTGACCGAACGCCCGATGGATCCGGCGGTGGATACCTCCGGCGTCATCGACAAGCATCAGGTCGAGGTGTCGCCCGATGTCACCAAGGCCCTGCTCACCACGGTGCCCGCACTGTTCCACGGCGGCGTCAACGACGGTCTGCTCACCGCGCTGGCCCTGGCCACCGCGGTCTGGCGGTCGCGGCGTACCAGCGGGGTGCGCCCCGACGACTCGCTGCTGATCCGCCTGGAAGGCCACGGCCGCGAGGAAGACATCGTCGCCGGCGCCGATCTGTCCCGCACGGTCGGCTGGTTCACCGCGATCTTCCCGGTGCGCTTCGACCTGCGCGGCATCGATATCGACGCCGCCCTGGCCGGTGGTCCCGCGCTGGGCGCCGCGCTCAAGGCGGTCAAGGAGCAGCTGCTCGGGGTGCCGGACAAGGGCATCGGCTACGGCCTGCTGCGCTACCTCAACAGCGACACCGCCGCCGAACTGCCGAACGAACTGCCCGGCCAGATCAGCTTCAACTACCTGGGCCGCGTCTCCGACGGCGACGTGCCGGAATCGCTGCGCGGTTTCGGCTGGATTCCGGCACCCGAGCTGGGTTCGCTCGGCGGTGCCTACGACGCGGATATGCCCGCGATGGCGCCGCTGGACGTCAACGCGATCGTGGTTGGCGACAAGCTGACCGCCAATATCGGCTACCCGTCCACCCTGCTGGACGCCGCGTCGGTGCGCGAGTTCGCCGAATTGTGGGTCACCGCGCTGGAAGCCGTTGCCCGGCATGCCAATTCAACCGGTGCGGGCGGGCACACACCGTCCGACTTCGCGCTGGTGCGCACCGAGCAGCGCGACATCGACGGCTGGGAGCAGCGGTTCCCGGCGCTGACCGATGTGTGGCCGCTGTCGGCGTTGCAGTCCGGTCTGCTGTTCCACGCCAGGCTCGCCGCCGATTCGGTGGACGTCTACACCGCGCAGGCGGTGCTGACGCTGACCGGCCGCGTCGACGCCGACCGCTTGCGCGCTGCCGCGCAGGCGCTGGTGGACCGCTACGAGAACCTGCGCACCGCGTTCGTCTCCGACCACGACGGCAACCCCGTGCAGGTGGTGCTCGACAGCGTCCGGGTGGACTGGTCCGAATACGACCGCACCGTGTCTGATGGCGATGCTTCCGAGGGCCCTGCGTGGTCACGCTCCGCTACCGCCTCCGGGCCCGCCGGGCGCATCGCGGCGACCGGCGATGCCACCGACCTGATCGAGGCCGACCGCATGCGGCGCTTCGATCTGGCCGAACCGCCGCTGATCCGGTTCACCCTGATCCAGGTGGCCGACGCGAGCGCCGAGGGTGGCGCGCGCTGGCAGTTCGTGGTGTCCAACCACCACATCCTGCTCGACGGCTGGTCGATGCCGCTGCTCATGCAGGACCTGCTGGTGCTGTACGCGGTGCACGGCGATGTGAACGCGCTGCCGGCGGTGCGTTCCTACAAGCACTTCCTGGAGTGGGTCGCTCAGCAGGATCACGCCGCCTCGCTCGCGACGTGGACCGAGGCGCTGCGCGGCATCAGCGAGCCGACCCTGCTCGCCCGCCCGGACAGCGGCCGCGAGATCACCTCGCTGTCGGGTGAGTACCTGTTCGAGCTGGACGAGGCCACGACCGCGCGGATGACGGCGCTGGCCGCGGAGCTCGGCGTCACTCCGAACACGGTGCTCCAGGTCGCGTGGGCGATCCTGGTGGGCCGGATGACCGGCAACGACGACGTCCTGTTCGGCACCACCGTCTCCGGCCGTCCCGCTCAACTGGCGGGCGTGGAGTCCATGGTAGGTCTGTTCATTAATACCGTCCCGGTTCGGGTTCGATTCGATGCTTCCGAGTCTGTGCTTGATGTGTTGAGCCGGACTCAAGGTGAGCAGGCGGACCTGCTGGACCATCACTATGTGGGCCTCGCCGAGATTCAGTCGGCGGCGGGGATTGGTGGGCTCTTCGACACGCTGGTGGTGTTCGAGTCGTATCCGGTTGATGCCGAGGGGATTCAGGCTCAGGCGGCCGATATCGACGGTATGGCCGTCACCGGGCTGGATGCGGCCGATGCCACGCACTACCCGCTGACGCTGATCGCTCAGCTCGATACGCAGCTGCGGATTCGGGCCGGCTACCTGCGGGATCTGTTCGATGAGCAGACCGTGCGCCGGATCGCCGACCGGCTGGTCCGGGTGCTGGGCACCATCACCGCCGAACCTGCTGTCGCTGTGGGCGAGATCGAGCTGCTCGACGCCGCCGAGCGGGAGCTGGTGGTGTCGGGCTGGAACGACACCGCGCACGAAGTCGACGATGCGGCGACGCTGGTGTCGATGTTCGAGGCGCAGGTCGCGCGCACCCCGGACGCGCCTGCCGTCACGTTCGAGGGGACAACTCTGTCCTATGCGGAGTTCGCCTCTCGGGTGAACCTGCTGGCCCGCTGGCTCATCGAGCGCGGTGTTGGCGCGGAATCGTATGTGGCGCTGGGCATGCGGCGCTCCATCGACCTCGTGGTCGGCATGTACGCCGTTAGTGTGGCCGGTGGCGCCTATGTGCCGCTGGATCCGGATCATCCGGCCGAGCGCACGGAATACATTCTCGCTACCGCTGATCCGGTGTGTGTGCTCACCTCGGGTGACGATCTCGACATCGACACCGCGCAGGTGCGCATCGACCTGCTGGACCTGTCGGGCTACACCGACGGACCGATCAGCGATGCTGAGCGGCGCAGCCCGCTGCGGCCGTCGAACACCGCCTACGTCATCTTCACCTCCGGTTCTACCGGTCGGCCGAAGGGTGTTGCGGTCTCGCACGGCGCGATCGTGAACCGTCTGGTGTGGATGCAGTCGGCCTACCAGCTGGACGCCTCCGATGTGGTGTTGCAGAAGACACCCGCGACCTTCGACGTGTCGGTGTGGGAGTTCTTCTGGCCCTTGCAGATCGGCGCACGCCTGGTGGTCGCCAAGCCGGACGGCCACCGCGACCCCGGCTACCTGGCCGAGATCATCACCGCCGAGGGCGTCACCGTCGCCCACTTCGTGCCGTCCATGCTCGCGGTGTTCGTCGCGGATGCGGCCGCCGCGCAGTGTGCGTCGCTGCGCATGGTGTTCGCCTCCGGTGAGGCGCTCTCGCCCAAGCCCGCGCACCGGTTGCGCGAGCTGACCGGCGCGGCGCTGCACAACCTGTACGGCCCGACCGAAGCCGCGGTCGACGTCACCTTCCACGAGGTCACCGACGCCGACACCGACACCGTGCCGATCGGTGCGCCGGTCTACAACACCCAGGTCTACGTGCTGGACGCGCGGCTGCGTCCGGTGCCGGTCGGTGTCGCGGGTGAGCTGTACCTCGCGGGCACCCAGCTGGCCCGCGGCTATGTGGCCCGCCCCGATCTGACCAGC
>NZ_BAFY01000037.1 GCF_000308555.1 Nocardia cyriacigeorgica NBRC 100375
CGCGTCCTGGCAGCCGATGATCGGCCTGCTCGACGGTCACGCGGTCCACCTGTTCGACGCCGCCGACATGCCCGATGCCCGCCGCCTGGTCGCGGGCATCGCCGAGCACGGCATCGACATGATCGACACGACGCCGTCGATGTTCGCGCAACTGGCCGCGGCCGGACTCGGCGCGAACGGAACAGGCCCGTCGGTGCTCGCACTGGGCGGTGAGGCCATCGGACCGCACTTGTGGCGCCAGCTGTGCGCGCTGCCGGATACCGCGGTGCACAACTGCTACGGCCCGACCGAGACCACGGTCGAGGCGGTGGTGGCCGCGGTGGACGACCCGGACGCGACCCCGTCGATCGGTTCGCCGACGAGGGGAACCGCCGGCTACGTGCTGGATTCGCGGCTGCGTCAGGTGCCCGACGGCGTCAGCGGTGAGCTGTATCTGTCCGGAGCCCAGCTGACCCGCGGCTACGCGGGCCGGCCCGGCATCACCGCCGACCGCTTCGTCGCCGACCCGTACCGGGCCGGTGCGCGCATGTACCGCACCGGTGATCTGGTGCGGCGGCTGCCCTCGGACGATCTGGTCTACCTCGGCCGCGCCGACGACCAGGTGAAGATCCGCGGGTACCGGATCGAGATCGGCGAGATCGAGACCGCGCTGCACGCGCTGCCCGGTGTCCGGGAGGCGGCGGTGATCGTGCTGCGCCGGCCGAACGGGCCCGTGCTGGTCGGGTTCGCGGTCGGTGCCGACGGTGAATCCGCCACGCTGCGTGTCCTGTTGGCGCAGACACTGCCGTCCTACATGGTCCCGCACCGGGTGCTCGTCGTCGACCAGCTGCCGGTGACCGGCAACGGCAAGCTCGACGCGCGACGACTGACCGAACTGGCCACCGACGCGCTGGACAGTGCGACGGCCGCGGTCGCGCCGACCACCGACACCGAGCGCGCGCTGTGCGCGACCGTCGCCGAACTCACCGGTGGCGCCGAACCCGGTATCGATGACGATCTCGTCGACCTCGGTCTCGACAGCATCGTCGCGATGTCGCTGGTGAACGCGTTGCGGCGCAAGGGTTTCAGCGCGACGCCACGACTGGTGCTCGCCTCCGGCACGATCCGCGCGCTGGCCGCCGCCATCGACACGGGCGCGGGCGCCGAGCACACCGTCGCGACTGCCGGATACGGTCCGGTCGGCCCCACCCCGATCCTGTCGTGGATGCACGAGCACGGCGGATACCGCAGGCTGGCGTTGACCACGCTGCTCGAGCTTCCCGCCGACGTCGACCACCCGCGACTGCTCGCGGTGCTACAGGCCCTGCTCGACGGCCACGACATGTTGCGCGCCCGCTTCCTGGAGACCGGGGACGGCTACGACGTCCGAACCCGCGAACCAGGTGTCGTCCGCGCGTCCGACATCCTCACCACCGTGCCCGCCGGGTCGGTGCTCGCGGCGACCGTGGCCGAGCAGGCGGGCACGGTCGCCGACCAGATCGATCCGCTCACCGGCGATCTCGTCCGCGCGGTCCGATTGACCAGGCCGAACGCACCGGACCTGCTGCTGCTGCATATTCATCACCTCGCGATGGACCCGGTCTCCTGGCACATCGTGTGCGCCGATCTGGCGGTCGCCTGGGAACAGCTGAGCACGGGAACCCCGATCGCGGACCTCACCACACCAGCCGAATACACCAGCTACCGTGCCTGGGCCGCCCGCACGCGTGCGCGCGCGAGCAGCGCCGAGGCGAAGGCGCAGCGCGAATTCTGGTTGCGCCAAGCCGAGGGCACCGATCCGGTGCTGGGGTCGCGGCTGCCGGACCCGTCGCGCGACACCTGGGGCTCCTACCGTGTGCACCCGGTGCTCACCGACGCCGCCACGACGGCCGCCGCGCTCTCCGCGCGCGACACCGACGTGCGCGCGTTCCTGCTGACGGCGCTCACCCTGACCCTGAGCACCTGGCGTGCCGAACGCGGGCAGGACCCGGCCGCGGGCGCCTATCTGGCCATCGAGGGGCACGGCCGAGAGGACGCGCTGCTCGGCGACGATATCGACACCACGCGGACCGTCGGCTGGTTCACCAGCATCTACCCGCTTCGGGTCGGCGCGGGATCCGATCTGGATACCGCTACGGCCCACCGGGACCCGGCTGCGGCCCGAGCACTACTCGAATCCGTCGCCACCACCCTGGAGCAGGTCCCGGCCAACGGCGCCGACTACGGTGCCCTGCGCTACCTGACCGCCGACTCCGGCCTCACGGCGATACCGCAACCGCAGATCCTGTTCGACTACATCGGCCGACTGGATCTCGCCGGCGCGGGCCCGGCCTGGGCTCCTGTCGCGGACCTGGATCTGATCACCGCGCTACCCACCGCGCCGGAACCGGATTTCCCGCTGCGACACGCGCTGGACGTGATCGCGGGCGTGCAGCCGACCGAGGCCGGACCGCGGCTGGTCACGATGCTGCGGTGGAGCGATCGCCTGCTCACCCGACCAGAGGTGGAGCGGCTCGCACACATATGGGAGGCCGCCATCGCGGCACTGGCCGGCGCGCTCGCGCCGGTAGGTGTCGGCGGGGCGACTGCCGAGGCCGTCTGAGGCCGACAACCAAGCCGTTCACCTCGACTCGAAGGACAGCCATGGCAGACGACATCATCGAGCGCCGTAAGCAGTTGCTCCAGCGCCGATTGCGGGAGCAGAACCTGAAGGCGGCCGCGCCGGAGCCGGTGCCTGCGCGCACGCCGGGTACCCCGAGCCCGCTCTCGGACGCGCAGCGCCGCATGTGGTTCCTCCAGCGGCTCGACCCCGCCGACACCACCCTCAACGTGTGTGTCGCCTACCGGCTCACCGGTCCCCTGGACACCGCCCGCCTGCATGCCGCATGCGCCTGCGTGCTGGCGCGGCACGAGATCCTGCGCACCACCTACGGTGTGGACGCCGACGGCGAGCCCTTCCAGGTGTCGAGCACCGACGCCGAATTGCCATGGAAGGAACACGATCTCAGTGCCCTCCCCGAAGCCGGGCGGGCCCGGCGAGTCGAGGTGCTGGCCCGGCGCGAATTCGCCCGGCCGTTCGATCTGAGCGTCGACCTGCCGGTGCGCGCCACCCTCGCGCGCACCGGCCCGGACGAGCATGTGCTCATCCTGGTCGTGCACCACATCGGCTGGGACGACGACTCCTGGCCGGTGTTCTTCGCCGAGGTCAACGCCGCCTACCGGGGTGAGCAGCTCACCGCGCCGCGCGCGCAGTACGTCGATGTCGAGGTCGGCGCCGACACGACCGACGACGCCGATCTGGCCTACTGGCGCGATGCCCTCACACCGCTGCCCGAGCGGGTGGCCTTGCCGACCAGGGCGGCGGCGGGCTCGCCGTCGAAGAACGCCGAAACGCTGACTCGTGCCCTTCCGCAGGAGCTGGCCGAAGGCGTCGCCGAGCTGGCCCGAGCGCATTCGACCACGCCGTTCACCGTGCTGCTCGCCGGTTTTCAGGCCCTGATCCACCGCTATACCGCGGCCACCGATTTCCTCGTCTCGGTGCCCGTCGTCGATCGCCGCGCGGGCGCGCAGCAGCTCATCGGCTACTTCGGCAACGCCGTGCTGGTGCGCGCCGACCTGGATGGCTCGACCGATTTCGCGACCCTGCTCGACGGGGTGCGCGATACCTGTACCGGTGCCTTCGCCCACCAAGGTGTGGGTGTGGATCGCGTCGTGCGCGAGGTCGGCCCGGAGCGCACCGCCGGGCGCGACGCCATGGCGCAGCTGGTGCAGCTCAGCTTCAGCATGCGCGGCGACGCCAACGGCTTCGACCTGGACGGGGTCACGGCGCAGGAGCTGCCGCTGCATCCCGGCGTCGCTCAGGAGGAACTCGGCCTCATGGTCGTCGCCGGTGCGACCGGCACCCGAGTGGAGGCCACGTATCTGGTCGACGCGCTGGACCCGGCGGTGGTCGCCCAATTCCTCGACCACTACGTGCAACTGCTCGCCAACGCCCTGGCCGACCCGAAGCGCAGGCTCCGCGATCTCGACATCCTCGGCGCGGGCCGCAGCGCGATACTCGCCGCCTCCCAGGGCGCACTGGTGGACGTACCCGCCACCACCATGGTGGCGCTGTTCCAGGACCGGGTCGCCGCCGCGCCCGAGGCCGACGCCTTGATCTCCGACACAGAACGGCTCAGCTACGCCGATCTCAACCGTCGCGCCAACCGCTTGGCGCACTGGCTCATCCGGCGCGGTCTGGGTCCCGAAGACCTCGTCGCGTTGCGGATGGCCACCTCGGTCGAGTTCATCGTGGCCACCCTCGCGGTGCTCAAGGCGGGTGCGGGTTACCTGCCGATCGACCCGGCCTATCCGGCCGAACGGATCGAATACCTGCTCACCGACGCCGGACCGGCGATCGAATGGGACGCCGAGGGATACGCGAGCGCCGAGGCCGAAGCGGCGGCCCTGCCCGATACCGACCCGGCCGACGCCGACCGCATCGCGCCGCTGCGACCCGCCAATACGGCCTATGTCATCTACACCTCCGGCTCGACCGGAAAGCCCAAGGGCGTGCCGGTCCCGCACGACGCCATCGCCGAACACCTGCTCGGCTTCACCGATGAATGGGACCTGACCCCGCAGGACCGGGTCCTGCAATCCACGTCGGTCAGCTTCGACGCCTCCCTGCTCGACATCTACGTCACCCTCACCGCGGGCGCCTGTGTCGTGGTGCCGAAGCCGAACGCCTACCGCGATATCGCCTACGTCGCGGATCTGGTGACGCGCCACGGTGTCACCGTGCTGCACATGGTGCCGTCCATGCTCGCGACCTTCCTGGTGCTGCCGGAGGCCAACGATTGGCGTTCGCTGCGGCATGTGCCGGTGGGCGGTGAGGCGCTGGCCGGGGAGATCGCCGACCGCTTCGCCACCCAGTTCGACGCACAACTGCGCAACCACTACGGGCCCACCGAGGCGGTGGTGTCCTCGACCCATCTGCCCGTCGAGGGACCGCAGGGCGTCGGTGTGGTGCCCATCGGCATCCCGAATCAGAACGTGTACCTGTACCTGCTGGACGAGGCCCTGCAATTGGTGCCGACCGGTGTGGCGGGCGAGATCTACCTGGGCGGCAACCAGCTGGCGCGCGGCTATCTGCACCGGCCGGCACTGAGCGCCGAACGTTTCATCGCCGATCCGTTCCGGCCAGGGCAGCGCCTCTACCGCACCGGCGACCTCGCGCGGCGTAATGCCAAGGGCGAGATCGAATTCCTCGGTCGCGCCGACGAGCAGGTCAAGGTGCGTGGTTTCCGCATCGAGCTCGGTGAGGTGGAGGCGACCGTCACCGATCATCCCGACGTGGCGCACTGCGTGGTCACCGTCGTCGAGCATCCGACCCTCGGCCCCATCCTGGCCGGGTACGCAGTGCCGGAGCCCGGCACCGAACCCGATGTGGAAGCGGTGCGCGGGTTCGTCGCCGCGCGGCTGCCCGAGCACATGGTGCCCGCCACCATCACCCTGATCGACGCGGTGCCGTTAACCGCGCACGGCAAACTGGACAAGCGCGCGCTGCCCACTCCGGAACTCGCGGTCGGCCGCGTGTACCGGGAACCGCGGACCTCGACGGAGATCCGCGTCGCCGCGCTCTACGCCGCGCTGTTCTCTCGCGATCGGATCGGCGCGGACGACTCGTTCTTCGAGCTCGGCGGCCATTCTCTGCTCGCGGCCCGGCTGATCACCATGATCCGCGCCGAATTCGGCATCGAGATCGATATGCGTGTGCCGTTCGACAAGCCGACGGTGGCCGGACTCGCCGCCCACCTGGTCGCGGTGTTCCTCGACCAGTTCGGCATCGACCTGGACGAACTCGACGCGCCGGGCGAGCCGATCGGCACGGTCGACGCCGACGGACCCGGACCGGTCCCGACCCCGCGCCGGCGGCCCGACCACATCCCGCTGTCCTACTCGCAGCGCGCCTACTGGATGCAGCGGCGGATGGAGGGCGCGATCGACGGTGAGAACGTCACCTATCCGATCCGCTTCGAGGGGCCGCTCGATCGCGCGGCGCTGTTCGCGGCGCTGGATTCGGTGGTGGCCCGCCACGAATCGCTGCGCACCTCGTTCCCCGAACACGAAGGCACGCCGTATCAGCTCATCCACCCGGCCGGCCACATCGAGGTTCCCGTGGTGGAGCTCCACGGCGACACCGACCGGCTGGAGCAGGAGCTGGCAGCGGACGCGGCCTACGTCTTCCAACTGGCCGGTGAGCCGATGCTGCGCCTGCGCCTGCTCGTGCTCGACGAGCAGGACGCGGTGCTGTCGATCCTGATGCACCACATCATCGCCGACCGCAGTTCCTGCAAGATCTTCGTCGACGATCTCACCCTCGCCTATCGTGCGCACCTGCGCGGCGAGGAGCCCGACTGGCCCGAATTGCCCATCCAGTTCGCCGATTTCGCCATCTGGCAGCGCGAAGTGTTCGACCGCGGCCCCGACCGCGAGGTCAGTGCGATCGGCGCGACCCAGCTGGACTACTGGCGCGAGGCGCTGGCCGGGCTGCCCGATGAGATCGCCGTCGGCCACGACCATCCCCGCCCGCAGGTGCTCGGCCGCAACGGCATCAGCACCGCGCGGACGCTGCCCGCCACCGTCTGGGAGCGGGCGCGCGCCACCGCGGAGGCCGTCGGCGCGACCGAATTCATGCTGTGCCAAGCGGTGGGCGCGGTAACGCTCAACGCGCTCGGCGCCGGCGAGGATCTGGCCATCGGCGCCGCGGTCGCCAACCGGCTCGACGAGGCGACCGAGCAGCTGATCGGCCTGTTCGCCAATGTGGTCGTGCTGCGCAACGACGTGTCCGGTGACCCGACCCCGCGCACGCTGCTCGGCCGGGTCCGGGACAACTCGCTGGAAGCCCTCGGCCGGCAGGGGGTGCCGTTCGAGCGGCTGGTCGAGACGTTGAATCCGCCACGCTCACTGGCCCGCAACCCGCTGTTCCAGGTGATGATGCATATGCGCCATCACCTGGCGCCCGCCCCCTTCAGCGCCGACGGCGCGACCACGGTGCGCGACATCGCCAAGTTCTACGACGTGTCGTTCATGGACTTCCATCTCGACTACACCGTGGACGTCACCGGCGATCTGATCGTGCGCGTCGTGGTCAATCCGGATCTGTATCTGGCCGCGACCGGGGAGATCTTCGCCGACACGGTGATCGAGGTACTCACGGCGTTCGCCGAACGTGCCGACCAGCCGCTGTCGGAGCTGGATCTGACGCCCGCAGGGTGGGACACCTCCCGGTCGGTCGTGCACATGACACCCGCCCCGGTGGCGCGGCCCGCCGGCGGCAGCGATGAACCGCTGACCGAGACCGAACGCACGCTCATCACGCTGCTGGCGGAGCTGCTCGAGATCGACGACGTCGACGAGATCGGCCGTGAGGACGGGTTCTTCGGCCTTGGTGGTGACAGTGTGATCGCCATTCAGTGGGCGACCCGCGCGGGTGAGGCCGGGCTGCCGCTCACCCCGCAGATGGTGTTCGAGTACTTCACCATCGTCGAACTGGCCGCAGCCGTCGACGAGGCGATCGCCAACCCACCCGCCGACACCGCCGACGGCGACGATCATCGGCACGAGGCGATGTCGGTGTCCGGCCTCGACGCGGGTGCACTGGCCGCACTGGAAGAGGCCTGGGCGGCACAGAACTGACAGATCCCGGTCGGCCGGAGCGTGTGCTCCGGCCGACCGGGATTCTCGTCATCGCGAGCGGGAACCGAACCCGCGGGCGCCACACACCGTGGTGTGGATTGCGAACGGTGTCAGCGCTTGCGGGCCGGTGTGCCGACGATGACACTGCCGACCGAGCATTCCTCCAGTTCGTTCACCCCGGCGGCGGCGACGAACGCGGCGGTATCGCTGAAGCCCTGCGCGCAGGCGCCGAGGCCCATCGCGGTGGCGGCCAGGTAGATCGTCTGCATGAGCACCCCGACGTGCTTGAGGATGCTCGCGTAGGCGACCTGCTCGTAGGTCCACATCACCCGGCCGGACCGGGCCGCCAGCAGCAGCACCAGCTGCGGTTCGGCGCCGTCGGTCAGCGTCGCGGACGTCGTCCGCACCAGTGTGCGCACCGCGGGCGACTCCGCGTCGGCCACCGGACGCAGCGTGTGCTCGAACGAGTCGTAGTGGTACATCCCGGGTTTCAGCCCGGCGATATTGCGGACGATGGGATACAGCTCGAGCTCGTACACACTGCCACCGGACGGGTACGGCCGCGACAGCAGCTCCTCACCCTCGGCGACCTGGCGGACCGACCGGGTCCGGGCGGTGCGGTACAGCAACTCCCCCAGCTGATCGACGGTCATCGGCGCCGCCTCGTCGTAATCGCGGCAGGACACCCGATCCTCGAGCACGTCGGTCAGGCTCGGGTCCTCGATCCGCAGCGACTCCAGATCCGGCTTCGCCAGCGGGACGGGGACGCCCGGATAGTCCGGCTTCCGCGCGACCGGCTGCGGGAACGACTGCTTACCCCACTTCGTGGGCCCGAAGTGCTCCCAGGTGATGGTGCGGGGGCCCAGCGTGCTGCGGCGGTGAAACCACAGGTCCGGCGCACTCCAGCTCCGGGTGCTGAACTCGCGGTCTTCGGCGTCGGCGTCCTCGACGACGAACCCACCCCAGTACAGATGCTCGGCCAGGCACGTGAGGACATCCTGCGGGACACCGATATCGGTCGCGGCGTGGCCGTCGAGTACCGCGAGCAGGCGCGGGTCGTGGATGCGCACATCGCACCAGGACATCGGGTGTTCGAGCACGAAACCTTCCCGATCACGATGCAGCACCGCGAACTTCGACAGCACCCACGACGCCGGTGGCGGCGTCCGCGGTCGCGCGGGCGGCCGGGTGAAGGGCCGGATCGTGTACAGCTCGCCCGCGTCGTGGCGCAGCGTCACCGTGAGCCATCCGGCGTCGGCCAGCTCATCGATCAGCTCGCCGACACCGTCGTCCGGATCGTCGGCCGTGATCGGCCCCTTGCTCAGCTGTCCGAGCATCCGGAGTTGGGCAGCGCTGAGCGCGGTCAGCTTCCGGTTGTCGGGCGGGTTCAGCAGCACCGCACCGGACGCGGTGGTGACGCAGGTGACGCCGTCGCGCAGCGTGAATCGCGTCCGGTCGGGGTAGGTCACGGCGGGCATCGGTCATACTCCTTCGTCCAGGGCGAGGATCTCCTCGTCGGTCATGGCCGACACCTCGAGATACAGCTGCGCGACCGATTCGAGCCGGTCGGGCGTGCCTCGTTCGGCTTCCCTGGCCTGCAACCGCCGCGCCACTTCGGCGACCGTTCGGCCGATGAGCAGATCGCCCACCAGCGCGTGGTCCACATCGAGCCATTCGCGGACCCGCGCGATCACCGTGGTGGCCAGCACCGAATCGCCACCGGCGCTGAAGAAGT
>NZ_BAFY01000036.1 GCF_000308555.1 Nocardia cyriacigeorgica NBRC 100375
TCGGCCGACGCGGCACCGCGCCGAGGCCGGTCGCGTCGAACGCGTGAAGGCCGCGGCCACCGCCGCCGTCGCCGCGGGCGCGCTGATCGGCACCGCCTCCCAGATCGCTCCGGCCATCGCCTACGCGTCGCCGCTGCTGCCCGGCTCGCACAACGACAACGACGCCGACCACGAGGTCGCGCCCGTCTCCTTCGCCGAGCCCGCCGCCGAGGCGCCTGCCGCCGAAGCGCCCGCCGCGCCCGCGCCCATCGCCGACGCCGTCACCCCGGTGGCCGCTCCGGTCGCCGCACCCGCTCCGGTCGCCGCCCCGTTCGGTCTCGGCGGTCTGCCGCCGGAGATCGCGGGCCCGCTGGCGCATGCCGAGCAGGTGCTCAAGGACCTCCAGCAGCAGGTGGCTCCGGCTCCCGCCGTGCGGCCGGTCGCCGGTGCGATCAGCTCCGCCTACGGCAGCCGCTGGGGCGCCATGCACTACGGCATCGACTTCGCCGACGCGCTCGGCGCGCCGATCCACTCCGTCAGCAGCGGCACCGTCGTCGAGGCCGGTCCGGCCTCCGGCTTCGGGCTCTGGGTCCGCATCCTCCAGGACGACGGAACCACCGCCGTGTACGGCCACGTCAACGACATGTTCGTGCAGGCCGGGCAGCGGGTGAACGCCGGTGACGTCATCGCCACCGTCGGCAACCGCGGCCAGTCCACCGGCCCGCACCTGCACCTGGAGATCTGGGATCAGGGCGGCGCCAAGATCGACCCGATTCCGTACCTGGCGTCCAAGGGTGTGCCCATGGAGTGGGGCCCGTCGTCGCACTGATCCGGCCGCGACCCCTTCTCCTGGACAATTGAGACATTGGTGCTCGCCCGGATCTCCGGACCGTCGGCCCACCTCGAGGTGCGCCCGATGACCGAATTGGCCGACATATTCGAGCCCGGATCGCTGCACGGCCGGCTGTACGCACTGCTGGTCCACCATCCCCGGTCCCGGCTCTCCGATATCGCCGACCACCTCGACGTTTCCGAGGCGCAGGCCCGGTGTGCGCTGGATCGGCTCTGCGAGGTGCAGGCCGCGGTGCGGCTCACCGACAACGACGGCACCCCGGTCTGGGACGCGCACGCACCCGAAGCGCTGTCCGAGGCCGAGGCCCGGCGACGTCAGCAGGAAATCGCCACCATGCACGCCGCCGCCGCGCGGCTGAGCCAGACCTTCCGTTCCGTGCGCCGCTCACCACGCGGGGCAGGCGCGGTGGTGCCGGTGTACGAGCGGCTGGAAATGCTGGCCGATTTCGAGGAACTCCAGGTCAACGCGCGACGCACGGTAAAGGTGATCGAACGCGGGCCGTTCCTCTCCGATGTGGAACGCGAACGCCGACTGTTCGAACTCAAACAGTCCCGCATCGGTGACGGCATCCGCTACCGGACCCTGTACCAGGACACTATCTATCAGGACGGTGAGCGGCTGCGGCACGCACTGGCCACCAATGCCCGCGGCGCCAGCGCCCGCACGCTGCCCGAGCCGCCGTTTAAACTGATCGTCGCCGACGACGAGCGCGCCAGCCTGGTGCTGCACGCCGACGAACGCCGCTCCGATCCGATGGGCCTGCGCATCACCCGCTCACCGGGCCTGGAACTGCTGGTCAAGACCTTCGACGTGCTGTGGTCGCTGGCCGCGCCGATCTCGGTGCACCCGGCCGCCACCGACCTCGACGAACGCGATCGCGCCATTCTGACCCTGATGGGCCTGGGCGCCACCGACGACACCATTGCCCGCAGACTCGGCATGTCCCGCCGCACGGTGGTGCGCCGGACCGCGCGGCTGCTGGAGCGACTCGGCGCCAGCACCCGCTTCCAGGCAGGGGTGCAGGCCATCCGCCGCGGTTGGCTGTGACGAGGTTCATCAGAACGGGTACTACTGCAACATCGGATCGGTCGTCCCGATATACCGGGGGCAACCGATGCAGCGGGCGTGGCAATGCCGCACGCACAAGAGACGCAGCCGGACGCAGTCCGACCGAAGACCGCGCACGGCCGCAGCGAATGCGGAGGTACGCCCTTATATGATGGCCCGGACCGCGCCGGCCCGGGCTGACGACGCCCTGGTTCATGGGGCAGGGCCGGGTTCTGGCTTTACGCGAGAGGTGAATGCACTCGAATGGAAACTGCCCGTCGTTCCGCTCGTGGTAGCCGTCGCCGCCGCTCGGGCAGTCCGCTGTTCGGACAGCTGCTCACCGCGGCGGTGGAATCGTCGGCCACCTCGGTCGCGATCCGGTTCAACCCGACGGGTGAGCCCGCCGACGAGCGCACCCTCACCTATCAAGAACTCGACCAGGCGTCCTCGCAGGTCGCGCGGGAGCTGATCGATCGAGGCGTCGGCCCTGGCGACGTGGTCGCGATCGGGATCGCGCGCAGCCTGGAATCGGTGCTGGCGGTGTGGGCGGTGGCCAAAACCGGCGCCGCGTACGTCCCCGTCGACCCCGGGTATCCGGCCGACCGCATCAACCACATCGTCTCTGATTCCGGCGCCGTCATCGGGCTCACCACCTCGGCGCATCGTCCGGTGCTCGGTACCGGCGTGTACTGGGTGGAGCTCGACGATCCGGTGGTGGCCGAGCGCATCGCCAAGCGGCCCAGCCATCCCATTTCGTACGCCGACCGGGTGCGCCCGCTCGACGAGCGCCATCCCGCCTACGTCATCTACACCTCCGGTTCGACCGGGCGGCCCAAGGGCGTGGTGGTCACCCACACCGGTCTGGCCGGTTTGGTCGCCGCCGAACGCGAGCACTACGGAGTCACCGAGGATTCGCGGGTGCTGCACGTCTGCTCGCCGAACTTCGATGTCTCGGTGCTGGAGCTGCTGCTCGCCTTCACCTCGGGAGCCACGCTGGTGATCGCGCCGCCGTCGGTGTTCGGCGGGTTCGAGCTGGCCGATCTGCTGCGCCGTGAGCAGGTCACGCACATGCTGATCACCCCGGGTGCGCTGGAATCGGTGGATCCGGCCGGGCTCGACGATCTCGAGGTCGTCGTGGTCGCGGGCGACAAGTTCGGTCCGGAGCTGGTGGGCCGCTGGGCCGGCGAGCACGCCTTCTTCAACGGTTACGGCCCCACCGAGGCCACTATCCTCGCCACCAGCACCCCGCAGATGAGCCCGGACGGGCCGATCACCATCGGTACTG
>NZ_BAFY01000035.1 GCF_000308555.1 Nocardia cyriacigeorgica NBRC 100375
CCCTCGACACCATCGCCGAGAAGGCTGGAGACGGTAACGGAACTGGGGCCTACTCGGTGCTGCGGCAAAGCTTCGTCCTAGCGTCCGATGAACAATGGTCACGGATGCCGATCCCGGTGCCGACCGTTCGAGTAACGATCTGCCGGAACCGAGCGAAATAACGTTTCGGCATCCGTCGTGACGGGAACTCTACCCCGTCGTGACCATTTCGCAACCTTCGGTGCCGTTTCAGTCACGTCTGCGCAGGTAATCGCAGGTCAGGCACGCCCTTGGCAAGGTAACGACGGCAGACTCGAACCGTGATCATCGACGATATCGACGTGCCGATCGTGCTCGCCCCGATGGCGGGCGGGCCCTCCACCCCCGAACTCACCGCCGCGGTCGCCGAGGCCGGCGGATTCGGCGTGCTGGCCGCCGGGTACCTCACCGCGGCCGCCCTCGCCGACCGCATCGCCGCCACCCGCGCGGCCACCGCGAAGCCGTTCGGGGTGAATCTGTTCGTCCCGACCCCGCCGACCCCTCCGGCTGCCTTCGCCGGATACCTGGAGCGGTTGCGCGCCCGATTCCCCGTGGGCGAGCCGACCCATGACACCGACGACTGGGACGCCAAGCTCGACCAGCTCACCGCCGACCCCGTCGCGGCGGTGACCTTCACCTTCGGCTGCCCGTCGGCGGCGGACGTGGCGCGCCTGCACGAGGCGGGCTCGGAGGTGTGGGTGACGGTCACCTCGCCCGCGGAGGCCGCGATCGCGGTCGACGCCGGCGCCGACGTCCTCGTTGCCCAGGGCGCCGAGGCGGGCGGGCATCGCGCCACCTTCGTCGACCGGGTCGCCGATGACGCCGTCGACCCGCTCGGCCTGCTGGCCCTGCTGCAATTGCTCACCGCGTCGACGGATCGGCCGATCGTCGCCGCGGGCGGCATCGCCACCGGTGCGGGCATCGCCGCCGCACTCGCCGCCGGTGCGAGCGCCGCGCAACTGGGGACCGCCTTCTTGGCCTGCCCGGAAGCGGGCACCAATCGACTCCTGCGCAACGCGATCGGCACCGACACCCCGACCATGCTCACTCGCGCCTTCACCGGACGACGCGCACGCGGCCTGCGCAACCGCTTCCTCACCGACTTCACCGCCGACGCTCCCGTCGCCTACCCGGAGATCCACTACGCCACAGGGCCATTGCGCGCCGCCGCGCGAACCGAAGGCGGTGCCGACGCGGTGAACCTCTGGGCCGGCCAAGCACAGTCGCTGACCAGGCAACTCCCCGCCCGCGAGCTGGTCGCGACCCTCGCCGACGAAACGAAAACCGCACTGGAATCGGCACTTTCACGAGCAATCCAGTCTTGTTGACAACGACTTTCGTTTAGAATCGAGTCGCCGAATGCAGCGAACCGACAGGAGAGCGCTATGTCCCTCGATGTCCCCACCGCACTGCTCGAACGCGCCGAACGAGGCGAGGTAGACGACGCCGAGTTCGTCGAATGTGTCAAGAACTCACTGCCCTACGCCTGGGAAGTGGTCAGCCGGGTCGCCGGTGAATTACAAGAGGGCACTGCCGAATTCGCCGACAACGAGGTCCCACCGCCGGACGAGGTCGCCCGCGGTCAGCTGCTGCGCGCCCTGGCCTCGGATGCGATCCGCGGCGGCCTGGAACGGCATTTCGGGGTCAAGCTGGCGTTCCAGAACTGCCACCGGGTGGCGGCGTTCCCGCTGTCGGCTGTCGGCGGGGAGACCTACACGCGGTTCATCAGCACCCGCGCGCAGTTGTTGAATCAGAGTCCGGAATTGCGGAACTGCTGATTGGGGTTGGTCCTGGGTCAGGGTTCGCATAGGTTGTGGCGGATTTCGGGTGTTATAGCCTGTGCGAAGTGGTCAGAACCTATGCGAAGGTTGAGATCTGACGATGCGGCCCCCGCTCCGGTTCGGAGCGGGGGCCGTTTCGGTTGGGTCAGCCGAGGGTGATGACCGACAGGTCGCCGTCGGCGTACTGGGCGCGCAGGCGCTTCTTGTCGAACTTGCCGACGCTGGTCTTGGGCACCTCGTCGATGAAGGTCCAGCGTTCGGGCAGCTGCCATTTCGCGAACTTGGCCGCGAGGAACTCACGCAGTTCCTCGGCCTGCTTCTCGCCGGCCTCGCCGCCCTCGGTGAGCACGATGGCCACCAGCGGGCGCTCGTCCCACTTCTCGTCCGGCACACCGATGACGGCGGCCTCGGCGACCGACGGGTGACCCATCACGGCGTTCTCCAGATCGACCGAGGAGATCCACTCGCCGCCGGACTTGATGACGTCCTTGGAGCGATCCACCAGGGTGAGGTAGCCGTTGGGGCTGATCTTGCCGACGTCGCCGGTGCGCAGCCAGCCGTCGTCGAACTTGTCGGGGTCGACCGGGGAACCGTCGGGCGAATAGTAGGAGCCGGTGATCCACGGACCGCGCACCTCGAGCTCGCCGAGAGATTCGCCGTCGTTGGGCACCACGCTGCCGTCGTCGGCCACCAGCCGCGCCTGCACGCCGGCGGGGAAGCGGCCCTGGGTGATCCGGTAGGCCCATTCCTCCTCGCCTTCCACACCGGCGGGTGGATGCGCGACGCTGCCCAGCGGCGAGGTCTCGGTCATGCCCCAGGCGTGGATCACCCGCACGCCGTGCTTTTCCTGGAAGTCGCGCATCATCGACGGCGGCACCGCCGCACCACCGACGACCACCGACCGCAGATGCGTGATGTCCTGCGGGGCCGCGGCCAGGCCTGCCAGCACGCCACCCCAGATGGTCGGCACCGCGGCCGCGAAGGTCGGCTTGACGGCGGCCATCATCTCCAGCAGCGGACCCGGCTGCAGGAAACGGTCCGGCATCAGCAGATTCGCGCCCGCCATCAGCGCCGCGTAGGGCAGGCCCCAGGCGTTGGCGTGGAACAGCGGGACGATCGCGAGGATGGTGTCGGTGCTGTAGAGGCCCATGCCGTTCGGCGAGGTGGCCTGCATGGCGTGCAGCCAGTTCGAGCGATGCGAGTAGACGACACCCTTCGGGTCGCCCGTGGTGCCGGAGGTGTAGCACATCGCGGCGGCCGAGCGTTCGTCGAGGACCGGGAAGTCGAAGGTGTCGGACTGCGCATCCAGCAGTTCCCGGTAGGAATGCACCTGCACGCCCTCGGGTGCGGTGAGGGTGGCGGCGTCACCGTTGGCGACGATGACGTGGCGCACCGTCTTCAACCGCGGCAGGTACTGCGCGAACATCGGCACCAGCGTGCCGTCAACGATGACGACCTGATCCTCGGCGTGGTCGGCCACGAACACCAGCTGGTCCGGGAACAGCCGGATGTTGAGCGCGTGCAGCACCGCGCCCATCGCGGGCACCGCGACGTAGGCGACCAGGTGCTCGTTGTTGTTCCACATGAACGTGCCGACGCGATCGCCCTCGCCGATCCCGAGCCCACGCAGCGCGTTCGCCAGCCGCGCCGCGTCGGCGCCGACCTCGCGGTAGGTCATGGTGCGCACGCCGTCGCCGGTCCAGGTGGACACGGTGGCGTCGCCGACGAAGGTCGACGCGTACCGCAACAACGTCGCCAGCGACAGCTGGTCGTCCTGCATGGTGCTCAACATCGGAAAAGACCCCTCACTCCCGGGCGAACGGTCATGCCCTGGCGCTTGGGCCAGGGCATGAGCCACATCACACCGGGAGCCTACCGAAGAAGGGTAGGCAGGAGTGGGTGGGGTCGGTCACAGTCGGGGGCCACTGCCGGTCGAGGCGGCGGGCCGAGGGAGCGGCCGCCCGGCTCAGCTCCGGCGGCTCGCGATACACCACACGCGTTGCGCACTTGTCGGCGCGGGAGGGTGGGTGTCAGCACAGCGCACGCTCCGGGCAGCGCCGCTCGAACGCCCCCGAACCCGACCCCCGAGCAATACAGATACCCACTGCGATGGCCATCCCGCTGCGGGGCCTGAATAGGCAGCCCCGCAGCGGTGCCGGTCAGCCGATCACGTCGGCGATGCGGTCGACCTGTTCCGGGTCGGTGCCGTAGCAATAGAGCATGACCTCGTCGGCGCCGAGGTCGGCGAATTGCTTGATCACCGCGCGGATCTCGTCGGGCGTGGTGCGCAGGCGAGATCCAGCCCTACGGCTCGACGACCTCTTCCACCTCCGGCACCGGCACAGCCATGATGTCGGTGCGCGGAAAGTCATCGCCCTTGAACAGGAGCGGCTCCCCGCTCACCTTGGACAGCGCGTACGAGAAGCAGTCACCGTAGTTCAGCGCCGCCGGATGACGCCCCTTTCCGTACTGGCGATATGCACCACGCGCGATGTGCGCGTGCTCGGGATGCACGGCCACGAGATCCACACCCGCACGATGTAGCCACAGATCGAGCTCACGCCCTCCGGCTTCGCCGAATCGACTCTCGATGACGATCGACGTCTCGAGGTATGTCGCCGCCGACATCAGGCGCGTTGGATCCGCCTCGATCGCAGCCTCATACCGCGGGGCTTCAGGTTCGTCATTCAACATGGCGACGACAGCTGAAGTATCTATGACCATCAGGCAGGCAGCCCATTCTCGTCGTAGCCGAGAATCTCATCGGGGGTGCGATCGTCGACCACCGGAAGTGCCGCGCACCGGCGTCGAATCGCGGCGAGCTCCTCGCGCACCGGCACTGCTCTGGCCTGTCCTGCCTTACGCGCCAAGCGCTCACGCAACGCGATGACAACCGCCTCGGTCAGCGTCTCCCCCGTCTGAGCCGCGAGTTCACGCGCCAGACGATCGGCCTCTGGATGCTTGATACTCAATGCCATTTCTAGATTCTATACCTCCTGGAAGAATCTAGAAAGATGCAGGTGGCATGCACGACCGCCTCCGGCCCCGGCGTACCGGCGGCACCCCCAGCTTGCCGCCGGCACCGGGTTCCGGTGAACCGGACCCGTCACGGGTCTAGCGGCCGAGGCGTGTTCATGCCAACTCCGGCGGCGAAAAATAGACCCGACCGAGACCTGCGCGGGTTGCATCCCGAGTGACTCGCGGGCGCCGATCTCGCCCAACATCGCCCTGAACTGCGGATTCGCTGGATCCGCCGGCTGGATCGACGGCCCGGGATTCACGCACAGATGCACACGCATAACGTGAGCGTCATCGGTATCGAACCGTGGACGATGTGACCAGCGGAGGTTGACACCATGCCAGTGGAGCGAATGCTGCCCACCCCCGAGGCTCGGGACCTGATCGAGCTGACCCGCGATATCGCGGACAAGGTGCTGCAACCGCGGGTCGTCGAATGCGAGAAGACCGAAACCTTTCCCGACGGCGTCTTCCCGGCGCTGGGCGCGGCCGGTCTGCTGAGCCTGCCGTATCCGGAGGAGTTCGGCGGTGGCGGCCAGCCCTACGAGGTCTACCTCCAGGTGCTCGAGGAGCTGGGCGCGCGCTGGGCGGCGGTCGCGGTGGCGGTGAGCGTGCACAGCCTGTCGTGTTTTCCGCTGTTCACCTTCGGTACCGACGAGCAGAAGCAGCGCTGGCTGCCGACCATGCTCTCCGGTGAAACCATCGGCGCCTACAGCCTTTCCGAGCCGCACGCCGGTTCCGACGCCGCCGCGCTGCGCTGTCGCGCCACCGCGACCGACGACGGCTACCGCATCAACGGTTCGAAGGCCTGGATCACCAACGGTGGCCGCGCCGATTTCTACACCCTGTTCGCCCGCACCGGCGAGGGCTCGCGCGGGGTGTCGTGTTTCCTGGTGCCGAAGGACACCGAGGGCCTGAGTTTCGGCAAGCCCGAGGAGAAGATGGGCCTGCGCGCCGTCCCGACCACCACCGCGAGCTACGACGACGCCTTCGTCCCCGCCGAACGCCTGATCGGCGATGAGGGCCAGGGTCTGACGATCGCGTTCAGCGCCCTGGATTCCGGCAGGCTCGGCATCGCGGCGGTCGCGACCGGTCTGGCTCAGCGCGCGCTCGACGACGCGGTCGCCTACGCCAAGGAGCGAGAAGCGTTCGGCAAGCACATCATCGACCACCAGGGCCTCGGTTTCGTGCTCGCCGATATGGCCGCCGCCGTCGACTCGGCGCGCGCCACCTACCTCGACGCCGCCCGCCGCCGCGACGCCGGACTCCCCTATTCCCGCCAGGCCAGTGTGGCCAAACTGGTGGCCACCGATGCCGCCATGAAGGTCACCACCGACGCGGTGCAGGTGCTCGGCGGGTACGGCTACACCCAGGACTTCCCGGTCGAGCGGTATATGCGCGAGGCCAAGGTCATGCAGATCTTCGAGGGCACCAATCAGATCCAGCGCCTGGTGATCGCCCGCCAGCTCGCCGGGCAGTGACCCGATGGCCGGAAATGTGGATTTATTGTCCGTCGATCTCTTCGGACCTGCCCGTTTCCGGCCTACCCTCGAACCATGACATCGCCGTCGATCATCATCATCGGAGCCGGTTTCGGCGGGCTCGGCATGGCCCTGGAGCTGCGTCGCGCCGGGATCGGTGAGTTCACCATCCTGGAGAAGGCCGCAGACCTCGGCGGCGTGTGGCGGCAGAACACCTATCCCGGCGCCGCCTGCGATGTGCCGTCGCCGCTGTACTCCTGGTCCTACGAGCCGAAATCCGATTGGCCGCGGCGGTTTTCCGAGCAGGCCGATATCCACGCCTACATGCGCGGCGTCGCCGACAAATACGGGCTGACCCGGCACATCCGGTTCGGCGTCGAAGTCACCGACGCGGAGTTCGACGAGACCACCGCGCAGTGGCAGGTCCGGCTCTCCGACGGTTCGACTCTGACCACCGACGTGCTGATTTCCGCCGTCGGCCAGCTCTCGCGTCCGGCCATGCCGAATATCGCGGGCATGGACACCTTCACCGGGCCCGCGTTCCATTCCGCCGAATGGGACCACGGCGTCGACCTCACCGGTAAGCGGGTGGCCTGCATCGGCACCGGCGCCAGCGCCATCCAGTACATCCCGCAGATCCAGCCGAAGGTCGAGCAGCTGACGCTGTTCCAGCGCTCGGCCGCGTGGATCATTCCGAAACCCGATGTGGAGTACCGGCCGATCCACCACACGCTGTTCAAATACCTTCCGCCGCTACGGATGGCGGAGCGGTTCGTGGCGTGGTCGTTCTTCGAGCTGATCGCCCTGGCCATCACCGATGTTCCCAGCCTGAAGGGGCCCGTGGTCGCCATCGCGGACCGCCATCGCGAAAAGCAGGTCCCCGATCCGGAACTGCGCGCCAAGCTGACCCCCGATTACGAGGCCGGCTGCAAGCGCGGGCTGCTGTCCAACGACTACTTCCCCGCGCTCACCCAGCCGAACGTGCACGTGGAGACCACGGCGATCACCGAGATCACCGCGAAGGGCGTGCGCACCGCCGACGGGGTGGAGCACGAGGTCGACGTCATCATCTACGGCACCGGCTTCAAGGGCACCGAATTCCTGGCGCCGATGAACATCTACGGCACCGGCGGGCGCAAACTCGCCGACGCCTGGGCAGCCGAAGGCGCCCGCGCCTACCTCGGCGTCTCGGTCCCCGACTTCCCTAACCTGTTCCTGATGTACGGCCCGAACACCAATGTCGGCTCCGGCTCGATCATCTACATGCTCGAAGCCCAGGCCCGCTACATTCGCCAGATCATCGAATACCTCACCGAGCACCCCGGCCGCGGCCTCGCCGCCCGCCCCGACACCGAACAGCACTGGGACGACTGGCTACAAAACCGCCTGAAGGACACCCCCTGGAACTTCTGCTCCAGCTGGTACCGCAACGCCTCCGGCCGCATCACCAACAACTGGCCCGGCGCAACCCTGCTCTACCGCTGGAAGACCCGCCGTTTCGACCCGGCCGACTACCAGGAGTCCCGCGTCCCCGTCAGCTGACGCTCAGAGCCCGACCGAACCGGTCGCGGGCAGCAACGGGTTGATGATCTTCGCCAACGCGCACAACACCGGCGAACCGAACGGCGGGCACGGCACCGCCACGACAGCCGTCCCCGCCTGCTCCCCCACCCCAGGAGCAGGCGCACCGGCCTCCGCCGCCGCCACCCCACTCCCCAACCCCGCAACCACCATCGCCCCAGCAACGATCACCGACATCCGCCGCATATCCATCTCCTTCCACAACCTGTCCTCACCCCCCTCATACCCCCTCTCCGCCATCCCACGCACCACAGATGCTGTCCCCACGCCCCATACCCGGTAGACTCCCACCGTCCCCCACCGGACTGGCCCTCGTAGCTCAGGGGATAGAGCACCGCTCTCCTAAAGCGGGTGTCGCAGGTTCGAATCCTGCCGAGGGCACGCCGCAGAACTGCGATCCGCTGAGATGCGGGTCCGCAGCTCTTCGCTGGTGGTATTTGTATCCGCACCTCGTCCCGGTTAGCGCCGCGATTATTGTCGTGCCGGTAGGCCGTGAATCATCCGGCGCTGATCTTCGAATTCGTTCCTGGCCACGACCTCGACCGCAGGGTGCCCTCGTTATCCGGCCATCCATAACCGCATTCGACGAGGTTATCGCGGTAATCGAGGCGGGCCGGAAGCCACTGCCCGACATCGGCTTCCCATCCCTAAGAACAGCTTTAGACTGCGTGATCTAACCAATCCAGAAATAGCGCGGCAGGGTCGCTAGCAACCTCAGAATGGTGGAAGACAACGCGTGACCGATCCGGACGAGGCTGGGTTCGACTGGGACGATCTAGACGACGAAGGAGCCCGGGACGTCGAGGAGAGTCCGCCGCCAGAGGACGACATAGTCGATGCTCAGCGGCCCCGCGTTGTCATGTCCCTTCCCAGCGGGGAAGGCTCGCTGGTATTGAGAGGGCCTGGTGCGGGGCGGACGGTCATACCATCTTCGCTCTCAACCCACGGGCTCCCAACGATGACCGTCGGCACGCTTCCAACCCGAGACCAGGCGCTGTCCGGTCAACAGGCATTGATGATCGTTCATCGACCCCAGGAGCATATCGACGACATCCCCCGCCTCCTCGCGTCGATCCTGGCAGTAACAGCAGGAGGTGTCAGCCTGGCCGCCTCCGTACTGTTGCCGGAGGCCAAAGCCGCCGCCCACGCTAAATGGTTCGATGACTGCGCAGCCGCTGCTGTGAGGATCGCCGACCCTGCGTGCTTCCTCCTCGATCCCTCGATCGTTCGGGTGAGACCGATATCTTCGGAGGAGAAGCAGTGTGCACCGTATCTCACGAACGAATCACCGTCGATCAGCGAGATCCTGGATACGCAACGTGCTGCCGGTGCCAACCTGTTGTTATCGTCCGGTCGAGCATTGGATCCATCAGAGGGCCAACGAGCGCTGAATATCGTCTTCGCTGAGGCGACATCCGCCCTGGAATCGTTGTCCGAGGATGAGCGGCTCGCCCTCAACCTCACCCTACCGGCTCAATGGCTGACCCGACCAGCAGCTCGGACGCTGCTCCTGGACCAGCTTCTGGAACACGACCAATTCGACATATGGCATATCCGCGTTCAGTTGCCGGCTGGGCTTTCGCCCTTCCAGCAAGCGATCGACCCCAACCTTCTCGAGGGTTATAGGAGGCTAGCCAACCTTGCCGAAGACGAAGACCGGGTCCTGCTGCTACCCCAAACCGGCCTAACAGGATGGCTACAGCTCGGCCTCGGTGCGACAGGGTTTGGCGCTGCTTCTTCTGAAACCAGCCAGATGTTCGTGGAGGACAAAGGCCGGCCCCGCCATGGAGACATCTCCGAAGTCCCGCACTACTTCGAACCCGAGTTGCTCCACGCGGTCGACCGCAGTGTGCACGATATCTTGAGCGCCAATCCTGCGTACTACTGGTGCAACTGCCCTTACTGCCCGGCGTTGCGGGACGGATCATGGACCGATCGAGCAGCCAAGCTGCACCAGCTACACTGGCTCGGACTTCTCGCTGCTGACGCAATGTCGGGAAAGTCTGCCCGGTCGCAGATAAGGCGACGCCTGCGACGAGCTCAATCCGCAGCGAGGTACGCTCCGTTATTCGGGCCGAACGTTCCTGAGCACCTGCAAGCCTGGGAGCCGCTCCTATAGTCGCCGGCAGCGTCTGCCCGAAGAACGGCTGAATATCGCCAGACAACCGACCGGCAAGCTGAAACGTGGCCGCGCTCTGCAAACAATTCGCGCTCAGCACGACGAGGACCCGACATACGGGTTCAACGACAGAACGCAACGAACCATCGACCGACACGGAC
>NZ_BAFY01000034.1 GCF_000308555.1 Nocardia cyriacigeorgica NBRC 100375
AGCCGGGTTCGACCGGACTTCCGCAACGCGACACGGGTGCCAGTGGCCTCCCGCAGCGTGAGTCCGGCGGTCTGCCCCAGCGGGCGCCCGGCCAGAACGGTCCCGCGGCACCCGAGGCCCGCCCCGGTGGTCTGCCGCAGCGTGAGCCGGGCCAGTCCGGCCTGCCGCAGCGTCAGCCCGCGACGGCGGCGCAGTCCGGGGAGATCGAGGCCGCGGGTGCTCCGGCCAACGGCAGCGCGCAGCCGGGGCTGCCGCCGCGTCGCCCGGAGGTCACCCAGCGTCACACGGAGCTACCCCAGCGTCAGATGGATCTACCCCAGCGAGCGTCCACCGAACTACCGCAGCGCCGGACCGACCTGCCGTCGCGTCCGACCGGCCCCGGCGGCCTGCCGCAGCGTCAGCCGGGTGGCACCGGCCTGCCGCAGCGAGTGGAGAACGCGCCGGGCGTCGGCCTGCCGCAGCGCGACAGCGCCGGTCGTCCCGCGAACGGTGACAACGGCTCCGGTGACAGCGGACGCGATCGGGGCAGGCACAGCTACCGCGCCAACCCCCAGCGGACGGCGTCGTTCTTCCAGACCCGGTTGCAGCCGGCCGAGGAGAGCGGCTCGGTGATGGGCGGAACGCCGATCTTCGCCGAGATGATGTCGGCCTGGCTCGCGGATCCGAACTCGGATCGATCCCAGACCGCCGCCTCCTTCGAATCACCCGGTGACGAAGGCTGGCAGGCAGCACAGCGGGCGAGCGAAGCCAAGCCCACAGCCACCACGGCAGCTGGTCTGCCGCAACGTAATCCGGGCGGACGTCTCGTGCCCGGCGCCGTCAGCGGTGCCGTGGATCGGGCACCGAGACGCGATCCCGAATCGATTCGGTCCAGCTTGAGTCGTCACCAGCAGGGCGTCCGGGATGGCCGCGCAATGAAGGCAATGAACCTAACCGGAGACAAAGGAGACCGATGAACCCCGATCTAGGTGGTAGTGGTACGAACCGTCAGCTGGATTGGCTGGTTTCGAACTTCGCCAACGAGGTTCCTGGCGTAGCCCATGCCGTGCTGGTCTCGGCCGACGGTCTGCTGATGGCCGCGAGCGCGCAGCTGCCGGTCGATCGTGCCGAACAGCTATCGGCTGTCACCGCCGGGCTCGCGAGCCTGTCGGTGGGTGTGTCGAACCTGTTCGAAGGCGGCACCGTGCTGCAGTCGGTGGTCGAGATGGAACACGGCTACCTACTGCTGATGGCTGTCGGCGACGGTTCGTATCTCGCGGTCCTGACCAACACCTCGTGTGATATCGGTCAGGTCGGCTACGAGATGGCGTTGTTGGTCGAGCGTGTTGGCCAGACAGTTCAGGCCACTCCACGCGTCACGATGGGTTCCTGATGGTGGGATGGACATAGACGATCATCGTGTGGGGAGCGCCGAGCCCAGCCTCGTCCGCCCGTATTCGCTGACCGCGGGTCGAACCCGGCCCGCGGTCGAGCTCGCGCTGGAGGCCCTCGTCGCATCGCATCCGGTCGCCCTCGAGCGGCAGTTCGAACTGACCAACATCGAAACGTCCATCGTGGAGTTGTGCAGAGAATCGCCGTCTGTGGCTGAAGTTGCGGCTCGATTGGGTATACCCATCGGGGTGGCGCGTGTGCTCGTGGCAGATCTCATCGAAGCGGGGCACGTTCGCGTTTCGGCCACATTGAAAGACGACTCCAGCGACGATGAACGTCGCGAGCTGATCGAAAGGGTTCTCAGTGGACTCCGGCGTATTTGATTCGACGGCGCAGGTCGATACCCGTACCGCCAAGCCGACTTCGGCCAAGATCGTGGTCGCGGGTGGTTTCGGTGTGGGTAAAACGACACTGGTCGGCGCCGTCTCGGAGATCGTTCCGCTGCGCACCGAAGCGTTGGTCACCAACGCCAGTGCCGGAATCGATAATCTGACCGGCATTCCGATGAAATCGACCACCACGGTGGCGATGGACTTCGGCCGGATCAGCCTCGCGGACGACCTCGTCCTCTATCTCTTCGGTACGCCGGGCCAGTACCGCTTCTGGTTCATGTGGGACGACCTGATCCGCGGTGCCATCGGCGCCGTGGTTCTGGTCGACACCCGCAGGCTCGAGGACAGCTTCGCCGCCGTCGACTATTTCGAAGCGCGCAACCTGCCGTTCCTGGTGGCGCTCAACGAATTCGACGACGCGCCGCGGTACCCGATCGAGGACATCCGGCAGGCGCTGGCCGTCTCCGGTGATGTGCCGATCATGTCCATCGACGCCCGCCGCCGCGAGCCGGCCAAGCAGGCGCTGGTCGCGCTCACCGAGTACGCGCTGCGCAAGGTGATGCAGGGCTATTGATCGGCGCCGGCGGGCAGCGACGCAGCGGTTCGACGGTGGGCGCGGGATCGGGGAGGATCTGCGCCGCCGGACTACTCGAGGCGTTGCTCGATCCGGGCACGTTCCGCAGCTGGGACCGGCCACCGCTCGAGGTGCGCACGTCCGAGCGCTATCGCGATGAGTTGCGCGCCGCGGCGGAACGGGCCGGCACCGATGAATCGGTGCGCACCGGCGAGGGCTTGTTGCGCGGCCGCCGAGTAGCCGTGATCGCCTGCGAGTTCGGTTTTCTCGCGGGGTCGATCGGGGTGGCGGCGGCCGAGCGCATCGTGACCGCCGTCGAGCGGGCGACCGAACTCGGCCTGCCGCTGATCGCCTCGCCGACCTCCGGCGGCACCCGAATGCAGGAGGGCACGGTCGCTTTCGTGCAGATGGTCAAGATCGCCGGTGCGGTCGCAGCCCACAAATCGGCCGGATATCCCTATCTGGTGTATCTGCGTGACCCCACCATGGGCGGTGTGTTCGCCTCCTGGGGATCATTGGGGCACATGACCTTCGCCCAGCCCGGCGCCATGATCGGCTTCCTCGGGCCGCGGGTGTACCAGGCGCTGTACGACCAGCCTTTCCCGAGCGGCGTGCAGACCGCGGAGAATCTGTACCGGCACGGCGTCATCGACGGGGTGGTGGGACTTTCGGTCTTCCGGCGCATCGCCCATCGCGCACTGAGTGTGCTGAGCGGGGTGCCGGATCCCGATGCGGCAACGCCTGTTTCGGAGAGCCGCGTGCCCGACCTGAGCTCGAGGGGCGCGGCGTCGATGCCGGGGGAGCGAGCTGCTGGGGATATCGGGCGAGCCTCGGGTGGTGCCGGGCGAGCGTCGAATCCGGCCTGGCAGTCGGTACTGAGCTCGCGGCGCCCCGACCGGCCTGGCCTGCGTGAGCTGTTACGCCATGTGACGCAACGGGTTCCGCTCAGCGGTACCGGACAGGGCGAAACCGACCGCACGGTGGTGCTGGCGTTGGCGCGCTTCCGTGGGCACCCCTGTGTGGTGTTCGGCCACGACCGGGCGGGGCAGGTGGGGGAGAACACCATGGGGCCGGCGGCGTTGCGGGAGGCACGGCGCAGTATGCAGCTGGCGCAGGAGCTGCGGGTGCCGTTGGTGCTGGTGATCGATACCGTCGGCGCGGCGCTCTCGAAGGAGGCCGAGGAGCGCGGGCTGGCTCCCGAAATCGCGCGGTGCATCGCTGATCTCGTCACGCTGGATACGCCGACCATTTCGGTCCTGCTCGGCCAGGGCACCGGTGGTGGCGCGCTGGCCCTGCTGCCGGCCGACCGGGTGCTCGCCGCGACGCACGGCTGGCTCGCCCCGCTGCCGCCCGAGGGCGCGAGCGCGATCGTGCACCGCGATACCGAGCATGCTCCGGAACTTGCCCGCTCCCAGGGCATCCGGGCCGCCGACCTGCGTAGCGCCGGGATCGTCGACCGCATCGTCGCCGAAAAGCCGGATGCGGCAGACGAACCCATCGAGTTCGCCCGCCGCATGGTCGCCGCCATCGGCTCGGAGCTGGCCGGTCTACGCGCTACGCCGCTGGAGGAGCTGCGGGCTGCCCGGCACCTGCGCTACCGCCGCCTCGGCCTCCCGCACACCGGTTGACCTTCGACGAGTCCAGGCACGTTCGGCGGGTGCCGGCCGGACCGTGCCCGCAATCCCGCGGCCTCGTCGGCCATGGTCACCGCGCCCCGGGTGGCTCTGGTTCTGCAGGCCGAGAGACGGGCCACGCACGGCGGGTAGTGGGGTCCAGCCAATCCGCTCCGACCGACATCTCACCGGTGGCGGCATTGCACCGGCCGCGGTCCTCAGCCCTCCGGTTCGGGGTCCGGCCGATTCCAGCCCAGGATCATCGCCGGCGCACACCCACCCGCGAGCAGAGCCGCGAGCATCATCACCCCGCCGGCATACGCGGTGCGGAAGGCGTCGGCCTCGGGGAGCAGCGCTCCGGAGAAGATCAGGAACATCAGTGGCGGCAGCGTGAGCATCTGGGTCAGGGACAGACCCGCCGAATGCGCCTTGTTGCGTTCGGCGATCTCCAGTTCGTCGAGCACTTCCTCGGGTGCGTGATCCTGCCGATTGGAGGCGATGCGCAGCATGACCCAGGCGATCATGAACACCACCGCGGCGGGCAGGGTGGCGAGCGCGGCCGAGGTCAGGCCGAACGCGCAGAGCAATCCGGCCACCGCGAGCACGAGCAAGGCCACCGCGACGGTGATCACGAGCATGCGTCGCCGTCGCAGCGTGCGCCAGCCGGGCAGCATGCCGGCCGTCCGTTCTTCCTGGACCAGCCAGCGCCGGACTCGATATTCCTGGTAGCGGTCGAGCAGACCGGTGGTGGCGTTGGTCATGTCTGTCCTTTCGTCCGGGGGTAGAGCTCGGCCGACAGCGGGCCGAACTCGGTGCGCGAGAACACGGCTTCGACGGGCAGTTCGAACACGTCGCAGATGCGCAGGGCCAGGTCGAGGCTCGGATAGTGGTCGCCGCGCTCGAGTGCCCCGATGGTCTGCACATTGACGTTCACCGCCTCGGCCAGCGCGGCCCGGCTCATCCGGTGCTCGGCGCGCAGCACCGCGATCCGGTTGTAGATCGGGAGGGTTTCCCCTCTTCTTACTGGGCTCACGCAACATAGTGTTGTAAAAACCCAACAGTTCGTCAAGTAGGTGTCAACACGTACCGGCTGCTCGTTGACCATGGGCCCCGGCGCTTCTACCGTCGAATCCGTGACCTTCAGAAGCGAGACCTGCGCCATTCCCTCGATCGTGCTCAACGACGGGAACGTGATCCCGCAGCTCGGGTTCGGGGTGTTCCAAGTTCCGGCCGACGATGTGTTTCCCGTGGTCACGGCCGCTTTGGAGGCCGGTTACCGCAGCATCGACACCGCGGCGATCTACGGCAACGAGGAGGGGACCGGCCGGGCCATCCGCCAGTCCGGGATCCCCCGTGACGAGATCTACGTGACCACCAAGCTGTGGAACTCCGAACAGGGCTACGACTCCACGCTGCGCGCCTTCGACGCCAGCATGCAGCGGCTCGGCCTGGACTACCTCGATCTGTATCTGATCCACTGGCCCGCGCCGTCCGCGGATCGCTTCGTCGACACCTTCAAGGCGTTCAAGGCTCTCAAGGCCGACGGCCGGGTGCGTTCGATCGGGGTGTCGAACTTCCGGATACCGGATCTGGAGCGGGTGATCGGGGAGACCGGCGAGATCCCGGCGGTCAACCAGATCGAGCTCCATCCCCGGCTCACCCAGCGTGAGCTGCGCGAATACCATGCCGAACACGCGATCGCGACCGAGGCGTGGAGTCCGCTCGGCCAGGGCACGCTGCTCGACAACGAGGTGATCACCGAGATCGCCACCGCCGTCGAGCACACCCCGGCGCAGGTGATCATCCGCTGGCATCTGCAACTGGGCAATATCGTCATCCCGAAGTCGGTGACGCCGTCGCGGATCGTGTCGAACTTCGATGTGTTCGGTTTCGAGCTGACGAGTGAGCAGATGGCCGCGATCACCGCTCTCGACAACGGTGGTCGAGTCGGCCCGGACCCCTCGACCTTCGCTGCCGGCCTGGACTAGCGGCTACCCACGCCCAGGTGCTGGGTGAGTTCGACCGCGGCCGCCCGGCCGGCCCGATTGGCGCCGATGGTGCTGGCCGACGGCCCGTACCCGATGAGGTGCACCCGTGGATCGACCGCGACCTGCGTGGCGAGCCGTCCGGTCATGGTGATGCCGCCGCCGGGTCCGCGCAGCCGTAGCGGCGCGAGATGGTCGAGCGCGCTGCGGAAACCGGTCGCCCACAGGATCACCTGCGCGGCCTGGAAGGCCCCGTCGGCCCAGCGCACGCCGCCGGGTTCGATGTGATCGAACATCGGCAGCCGATGTAGCGCACCGCGGTCACGTGCGGCGCGCAGCCGGTCGTCGAGCGGCAGGCCGGTCACCGAGACCACCGAGCCGGGTGGCAGCCCGCGCCGCACCCGGTCTTCCACGATGGCGACCGCGCGCCTGCCGTCGTCCTCGGCGAACGGGGTCTCGCGGAACTTCGGTTCCGTGCGGGTCACCCAGGTCGTCGTGGTGACCTGGGAGATCTCGTCGAGCAACTGGACCGCCGAGATGCCGCCGCCCACCACGACGACGTGCTTGCCCGCGAACTCATCGGCGGTCTGATAGTCGCGGGTATGCAGTTGACGCCCGGCGAAGGTTTCCGCACCCGGGTAGCGCGGGATGAACGGGTGCTCCCAGGTGCCGGTGCCGTTGATCAGGCCGCGGACCCGGATGGTGCCCGCCGAATCGGTTTCCACGTGCAGCACACCGTCGCGGTCGGCGCCTGGGGTGACCGCCGGTTCAGGTGGATTGTCGCCGTGCGCCCGGCGATCGCAGACGACCTTGACCGTCACCTGCCGCCGCACCCGCAGGTCGAACCGCTTTTCGTAGAGCTCGTAATAGTGCGGGACGGCGGTCGCGGCGGGCGCGGACTCGGAACCGTCGGGCAGGGTCTCCGCGAACGACATCCCCGGTAGATCGTGCACTCGGTTCACCGTGGTCAGCGTGAGCGAGGGCCAGCGGAACTGCCAGGCGCCACCAGGGCCCGGCGCGTGATCGACGATCAGGAAGTCGCGTTCGGGCTCCAGCCCGCGCCTGCGCAGGTGATACCCCGCGGACAACCCGGCCTGCCCGGCGCCGATCACCAGGATCGGGTAATCCACCGTGGCCGGGTCGGTATCGCCGGAGGACGTCGTCTGATCGGACAGCACAGTCCGATCGTATGCGCGCACGCGTTCCGCTCTGCCGCGCGCGAGCTACGACCGAGCCGCACCGGGCCACTTCGCGGCTCGCGTCCGCTCGTCGTCGCCACCCGTCCACCTCACGCGCAGGATCGGCCCGCGTGCTCGACTCCCACCGATCCGACCCGCTGTGACCGCACACATTCGCGCCTGCACCGGACTGTGTCAGCTCCTGTGGCAGCATGAACCCAACAGTCGGATTTCGTTCAGCTGGGGAGGAAGCATGCTCGGTGTCAGCCGTGATGGTGACGTCGTCACCATCGAATTACAGCGCGAGGAGCGCCGCAACGCCCTGAACATCGAGCTGGTCACGCAGCTGCGTGACGCGGTGATCGATGCCGCCGAGCAGGCGCGGGTCATCGTGCTCACCGGCCGAGGGCCGGTCTTCAGCGCGGGCGCCGATCTCGGCGGGGTGTACTCCGAGGAGTTCTTGGACCGGCTTCTCGAGATGCTGCACACCATCGAATCGGCGCCGGTGCCGGTGATCTCGGCCATCAACGGCGCCGCCCTCGGTGCGGGCGTGCAACTGGCGCTGGCTTCGGATCTGCGGGTCCTGGAACCGGATTCGTATATCGCCATCCCGGCCGCGAAGCTGGGCATCACCGTTGACCGCTGGACAGTGCGCCGGTTGGTTTCGCTGATCGGCGGCGGCCCGGCCCGCACCATCCTGCTCGGCGCGGAATCGGTGTCGGCAGAGGACGCCTACGGCTTCGGATTCGCCAACCGCATCGGCACTCTCGCCGACGCGCAGGCCTGGGCGAAATCCATCGCGGAACTGGCGCCGCTGTCACTGCGCCATCTCAAGCTGGTGCTCAACGACGACGGCACCCGCGATCCGGAGAACGCGCAACAGCGTGAGGCCCTGGAAGCGGCCTGGACCAGCGCCGACGCGCAAGAGGGCCGGCTGGCCAGGCAAGAGAAGCGCGCCGCGAAATTCCAGGGGCGATGATGCGCATCCGACGAGTCGTCACGGGCGCGGCCGGCGCACTCGGTCTCACCTGGGTGGCGCGGGCGGTGTGGGGTCTGCCCACCGCGATGGGCGCCTCGATCTCGGCGATTCAGCCGTACGCGACCGGTGCCACCAGCTACCGGAACCGGCAATTCCACAACACCGAACCCAGCAGCCAGATCGCGCCCGGCTCGGCGCCGTCGCTGCTGCGATCGTTCCTCACCCAGCGCCATGCCGGCCGCCCGGCGCGTCCGGTGCCGCTGGTGACGCCGCAGCTGCCCGCACAGGCTGCCGATCTGGCCGTCACCTGGTACGGCCACGCGACAGCGTTGATCGAGGTGGACGGCTACCGCATCCTCACCGATCCGGTGTGGAGCGAACGGGTGTCGCCCTCGCCGCTGGTCGGACCGGCCCGGCTGCATCCGGTGCCCGCTCCGCTGTCGGAGCTGCCGCCGGTGGACGCGGTGATCATCTCCCACGACCACTACGACCATCTCGACGCCGCCACCGTGCGGGCGTTGGTGGCCGGGCAGAGCGCACCGTTCGTGGTGCCCGTCGGCATCGGCGCGCATCTGCGGCACTGGGGTGTGCCCGATCAGCGGATCGTCGAATTGGATTGGGGCGGTTCGATTTCGCTGTCCGAACTGGGCCGCGCACGCGATGGCGAAGATCTGACGATCACCTGTGTGGAGGCGCGCCACTTCTCCGGTCGCGGCCTGATCCGCAACACCACTCTGTGGGCGTCGTGGTCGCTGGCCGGCCCCACTCGCCGCGCCTATTTCGGCGGCGACACCGGTTACACGAAGGCCTTCGCCGAGGCGGGCACCACGCTGGGCCCGTTCGATCTGACGCTGCTGCCGATCGGCGCCTACGACGAACGCTGGACCGATGTGCACATGAATCCGGAAGAGGCCGTGCGCGCGCACGCCGATCTGTGCGCCGGTGATCCCGCCCACGGCCTGCTGGTCCCGATCCACTGGGCGACGTTCAATCTGGCCTTCCACGGGTGGTCGGAGCCGGTGCAGCGGATGGTGACCGCGGCGCGCGCGGCGGGCACCACGGTCGCGGTGCCGAAGCCGGGGGAGCGTCTGGATCCCGATGACCTGCCGTCCGGGCAGTTGTGGTGGAAAGATATCGGGTGAACACCTCGAACGACGGCACAAGGAAGGACGTAGGACATATGAGTCTGTTGGACACCTTGAAGGGCCTGGTCGGCAAGGGTCAGGAGGCTGCGGCCAAGAATTCGGACAAGATCAATCAAGCCATCGACAAGGGTGGCGAGTTCATTGATCAGAAGACGAAGGGCAAGTACTCCGACAAGATCGAGAAGGGCAAGGAAGCCGCCAAGAAGGTCGTTCCGCCGGAGCAGCCGGGTCAGCAGCCGGGCGGCGGCCAGGTGCCACCGCAGGCCTGATCGAGCCGAGACCGCCCGCAGGGCAATGACTGTCCGCAGGCCGAGCGCGGCGGGAACCGGATGAACGCCGGTTCCCGCCGCCGGGTCGCGGACAACGGGTCGCGCCGCATGTTCCGGGACGCGGCGGGCGAGCCCGTCATCAAGATCGAATTGAGCAACCTCGACAAGGTGCTCTACCCGGAAACAGGGACCACCAAGGGCGAGGTCATCGCCTACTACACCGCGATCGCCCCCGCCATGTTGCCGCATGTGGCCGGACGCCCGGTCACCAGGAAACGCTGGCCCAACGGCGTCGACGAGCCCTCGTTCTTCGAGAAGAATCTCGCCGAACACGCCCCCGATTGGCTGCCACGGCGTGCCATGCGCCATTCCGACCGCACCGTCACCTATCCGCTGCTCGATTCCGAAGCCGGGCTGGCCTGGATCGGCCAGCAGGCGTCGCTGGAAGTGCATGTGCCGCAATGGCGCTTCGACGGCGAACAGATGGGCCCGGCCACCCGGCTGGTCTTCGATCTGGACCCGGGCCCGGACGTCGGCCTCGCCGAATGCGCGACGGTGGCGCTCGAGGTGCGCGATATGGTCGCCGAGATCGGGCTACGCGCGTTCCCGGTGACCAGCGGTAGCAAGGGGATTCACCTGTATGTGCCGCTGGACAGGGTGCTCAGCCCCGGCGGCGCCTCCACCGTCGCCAAACAGGTGGCCACCAATCTGGAGAAGATCCATCCCGACCTGGTGACGGCGACGATGGCGAAGAAGGTGCGCACCGGAAAGGTCTTCCTGGACTGGAGCCAGAACAATCCGGCCAAGACCACTATCGCGCCGTATTCGATGCGCGGGCGCGCGCAGCCGAACGTCGCCGCACCGCGCAGCTGGGAGGAGATCGAGGATCGGGAATCGTTGCGGCATCTGCGTTTCGACGAGGTGCTCGCGCGTTTCCAGGACGACGGCGATCTGCTGGCCGGCCTCGACCCGCCGATCTCGCAAGCCGGTGCGCAGCGCCCGGACCCGTTGAGCGTCTACCGATCCATGCGTGATCCCTCGCGCACGCCCGAACCCGTTCCCGCGCACCCGCCGACGCCCGGGCCGGGCAACCGGTACGTCATCCAGGAGCACCACGCGCGCAGGCTGCACTGGGATGTACGCCTGGAACGCGACGGTGTGCTGGTGTCCTGGGCCGTGCCGAAAGGCCCACCTACCGACACCAAAGAGAACCGTCTCGCCGTCCACACCGAGGACCATCCGCTCGAGTATCTGGATTTCCACGGTTCCATCCCGAAGGGCGAGTACGGCGCCGGAACCATGACGATCTGGGATTCGGGCACCTATGAGGCCGAGAAGTGGCGCGACGACGAAGTGATCGTGGTGATGCGGGGGGAGCGGTTGCACGGTCGCTACGCGCTGATCCGCACCGGTGGCAAGAACTGGCTGATGCATCTGATGCGGGAGCAGCCGGTCGATGATGGGGCCGCACGCTCGGGCCGCGGGCGGGCAGCGACGGCGGGCTCACGCACAACCGAGAACTCGCCCCCCGACCGCCCTGCCGAACGGTCCGGCGGCGCCGAACTGCCGCGGGGGCTGTCACCGATGCTCGCCACCACCGGCGAAGTCGCCGACCTCGACCCGAGGGAGTGGGCCTTCGAAACGAAATGGGACGGCTACCGCCTGATCCTCGAATTCGATCACGGCACAGCAACGTTGCGCAGCCGGGCAGGCAATATCGTCACCGATCGCTATCCGCACATCGCCGCCCTCGCCGAGGACCTGGCCGACCATCGGGTGGTGCTCGACGGTGAGGCGGTGGTGTTCGACGCCAACGGTGTCGCCAATCTCGCTCTGCTGCAAGCCGATACCCGCCGCGCCGAACTCGTCGCCTTCGATCTGCTCTACCTCGACGGCACCTCGCTGATCCGCAAACGCTACAGCGACCGGCGCCACGTGCTCGAGGCGCTCGCCGCCACCACGCCCGCGCTGTCGGTGCCGCCGCAGTTGGCGGGCAGCGGTGCGGACGCGCTGAAGGCCAGTCGCGAGGTCGGGGCCGAAGGTGTCGTCGCCAAGCGCAGGGACTCGGTCTACCTGCCAGGTAAGCGCGGCCATTCCTGGGTCAAACAGCGCAATTGGCAAACACAGCAGGTTGTGGTCGGCGGGTATCGCGGCAGCGCGGCGCGGCCGTTCGCGTCACTGCTGGTCGGAATTCCCGACGACGGCAAACTCATCTACGTCGGCCGGGTTGGTACCGGGTTCAGCGAGGACGACATGCGCGCGTTGGCCACGAAACTGCAGCGACGCCGCCGCAAGACCAGCCCGTTCGTCAACGAGATGTCACGCGCGGAAACCAAGGACGCCACCTGGGTGACCCCGGAGATCTCCGGCACCGTCCGCTTCATGAACTGGACCGACAGCGGACGGCTGTGGCACCCGGCATGGCTGGGGCGTACCGACTGAGCTGTGCCGAGCCGGTATTCGACGACCGGCAGGTGTGCGAAGCCACTCGGCAACAGCCGGGCAAATCGGCGTCTGATGTGATCCAATCGCGTTTGTATGGTGATCGCGACTCGAGCGCGGCTGGACCGAGGAGTGCACGTGGATTTCAAGAACCTGGCCGGTAAGGCGATGGACCTGGCGGCGAAGAACGCCGACAAGGTCGATGCCGTGATCGACAAGGCCGGTGACATCGTCGACCAGAAGACCGGCGGCAAGTACGCCGACAAGGTCGACACCGCGCAGGAAGCCGCGAAGAACGCGGTGCGCAAGCAGCAGGGCTGAGCGCGGAATTCCTGACCAGTAAACGGAACTGGGCCGGTCGCGTGGGTGCGCGATCGGCCCAGATCGTTTTCGGGTTCCGGTAGGTCAGTTCCTGCCGGTCTGGTCCATCCACTTGGTCGTGCCCGGCGGGGCGGCGAGAGTGTTGATGAGGTCGATACCGGCGATGATCAGGGTGGGTCCGCCGACGACCAACGTTCCGATGATGCTTCCGATTCCTGCGCCCGCCACGATGGTGGCCGGCGAGATGACGCAGGCAGATGCACCGCATCCGAGCAACAGTCCTGCGGCCGCGCCGATGACCAGCCCGATGAATCCACCAACCGCCGTCGCGATTCCGAACTGGGCCAAGAACGCATCCTGTGCCCGCTGGTTCTCTTCCAGCGATGCCACCGGCGTCACCGGAACGGGACGAGCTCGGGTGTAATCCTTGACCGCTGTCAACTCGAGCACTCGACCCTCGTCGCGCACCATGTGCGGCATCGGGAACTCCAGTCCGTCCTGCCGGAATGCCAGCGGCATGCTGACCGCCGTGTTCCCCGCGGAGTCCTTGATATTCACCGTGTTACCGGCGACTTCGAATGTACCCCCGGTCAGCGTGGTGATGATGCGGTCGCCGACCAGCTTCGCCTCGTAGCCGATGTCGGGTACGGGTGCCGCGGCCGGCTGCGCATGGGTGGTGCCTGTGCCGACCACGATGGCGGCCGCTACCGGCACCACCAACGCGGCGATTTTGCGGAAAATCATTCTGTTGTTCCCATCTTCATCAGGTTCCCTACCGAACGCACCGCGCGCTGTGAATCTTCCCCGCCCCACGCTCGGCGCCTTGTGATCAAGTGGACAGCTCTCCCGGACGTCACGTTACAACCGGTTACTGGTTTGACACGATGGATTTACGGGTATCAGTTCAGGTTTGGGTCAGTACCAAACCTGCCGCCCGTTATAGCGTGAAGCTATGGGGAACCGTGATGAAGGGATCGGCTATTCGCTCTTGCCGAGGGCGTCGGCGATCGCCTTGTCCTGGCTCTCCAGCGAGGTGGCCGTATTCGTGGCACCGGTGCCCATCGCGGACAACGTGGTGCTGAGAATCTCGACCGCCTTCAGTGCCTTCTCGGCACCGGGCGTGTAGTTGCCGGCGAAGCTCTGGCCGATCTCGTCGCCGCCCCAGCATTCGCCTTCGGCGTCCAGCGCGGACTTCAGCGCGCTCAGGGCATCGGCCACCTGGGTGGCCAGGCTCTGGAACCCCGGCTCGGTGGCCTTGATCGCTTCCGGATCGGCCTTCAAAGTGCTCATCAGCGGCCCCCGTCCAGATAGCTGCGGTTGCGGTAGTACTCGTCTTCGTCCTCGTCATCGAGGGGCGCCTGCGCGGACGGCGGTGGCGGGGCGTCCTGTACGACGGGCGGTTCCGGGATCAGCTTGTCGACCAGATCGCGGATGCTCGGCGCGCCGGGGACCAGATCGGGCAGATCGGGCATCTCGTCGGCGGCGGCTTCGACGGAGGCGAAGGCCTGCTGCGACACCTGCACCCCTTCGCGCGCGGCGGCCTGCACGGCCTCGGTGATCGAGCGGCCCAGCCGTTCGGGGGTGGAGCGTTTGAACGCCTCCGGTTCGATGTGCACGTCGAGCGGGATGCCCGCGGCATTGCTCGTCACCCGGACCAGATTGTCCGACGACCACGCGGACACCTGCGCGGTGGCGATGCGCTGCTGGGCAGCGGCCAGATCCTGGCGCTGCCGTTCGAAGGTCTCGAGCATGTCGCCGACCTGCGCGCGCAACGCGTCGTTGCGTGAGCGCATGGCCTCGCGGTCGTCATTCATCGCCTACCCCTGTTCGCCAGACTCGGTCCGTATATCCATTTCGACGCGGCCGGCCTGCATTCGGTTCCATCGAATTCGCCGGTGCCGTGATCCGGGCCGATCGGCCTTCAGTCTGTCACAGCAACAGCAAGTCGATCATGACGGAACCGAGGCATACCGCGACCACTATGAGCAGCGCGACCGCGTCGGCGCGGCGGGGCGAGCCCGGGTTGGCGGTGAGCTGCCCGGTGCCGCCGCGCGCGGTGATCGCCTCACCCAATTCGCCTGCGCGGCGGGTGGATACCGCCATGGCGGCGGTCAGGATATCGATGAGCCCGTTGTCGGCGGCGCGATGCAGCAGATCGTCCTTGGGGCGCAGGCGCCGCGCGGCGTGCAGTACCCGGATCTCCTCGATGAGCAACGGCAGCCCGCGCAACGTCAGCGCGACGACCACCGCCCACTCGTCCACGGGAACACGCAATTTGCGCAGGGGCGCGCCGAGCTTGGCCAGCGCGGGCGCGATCTCGCTCATGGGCGTGGTCCAGGCGATGAGGAAGGAGGCGGCCACCAGGATCAAACTGAACGCCAGTACCTGGGCGAAGCGCAGCACCGCGGCACCGCCGACCGGCACATTGACCAGCACGCCGATCGCGGCGAGTCCCCAGAACCACCACGGCAGCCGCGGCAGCGTGCCGAGCGGCAGCCGGGCGAGCACGCCGACCAGCACCAGGAATCCGGTCATGATGCCGAGCACCGGCCAGGTGGGCCACAGCATCAGCACCACGCTGATCAGGAAGACCCCGATCATCTTGGTTCCGGCCCAGAGCCGGTGGATGGGGCTCTGCACGGGGACCTGTCGCAGCAACACGAGGCTCATGGCTGTCCTCCCTGCTCCATCCGCCACGCGGTGCCGGGTAAGGCCGGTGGATGGGCGGGCTCGGCGGGTTGCCGCACCGTGTCGGACACCGCGTGCACCGATTCGGCGATCCGGCCGTCGCGCAGATGCACCGTCCGATCGCAGATCGCGGCCACATCGTCGACATCGTGGGAGATGACGATGAGCGTCAGCCCAGAATCCCGCAGCCGGGCGAGCAGATCGACGATATCGGCGCGGCCCTCCGGGTCCAGCCCGGCCAGCGGCTCGTCCAGCACCACCACCTGCGGCCTGCTGGCCACGATCGCGGCGAGCACCACGCGTTTGGCTTGCCCGCCGCTGAGTTCCTCGATCGACCGTGCGGCCAGCGCACGATCCAAACCGACCGCGTCCAAGGCCCGCCCCACCGCACCGGAGCCGGTGGCACGCCCGCCCCAGTCGGCGATCTCGGCGCCGACGGTCTGTCGCTGTAGTTGCAGCCGGGAATGCTGGAATGCCAGCTCGACCCGCCCGATCTGGGAGCTGACGGGTTTGCCGGACAACTCGCACCGGCCCGCGCTCGGCTTGATCAGTCCGGCCATGATCCAGGCCAGGGTCGATTTGCCCGAGCCGTTGCCGCCGACCACCAGCAGCGCCTCACCACGCCGCACCGTCAGGTCGACGCCGTGCAGCGCCGGCGCCTGCCATGGTGTGCCCCGGTTGTAGGTGTGACGGATATCGCGCAGTTGCATGATCGGCTCGCCCATCGGCCGCCGGCGCGGATCGTGGCGCGGTTTGGGCCAGCCGGGCAGATGCCGCACCGCCCGGCCGCCGGACAGATGCACCACGCGATCGGCGGCGGCCGCATCGGCCTCGTGGTGGGTCACCAGGACGACGGCCATCCGGTGGCGTTTCGGCAGCTCGGCCAGCAGCGCGACCAGTTCACGGCGGCCGTCCGGGTCGATCATCGAGGTCGCCTCATCGGCGATGAGCAGCGCGGGCCGTCGTGCCAGGGCCGCCGCGACGGCGAGCCGCTGCTGCTGCCCGCCGGACAGCGCGGCGGTTTCCCGCTCGCCCATGCCGTCGAGCCCGACCTCGCGCAGCAGCCCGTCGACGTCGACCTGCTCGGCCAGCGCGGCAGGCAGGCCCCACACCACGTCATCGGCGACCAGCACGCCGAGGGTCTGGCTCTCCGGTCGTTGCAGGACCAGCGCGGTGCCGCCGAGATGCCCGAGCCCGGCCGAGCCGGGACGCTCGACGGCGCCCGAGGTCGGCGGCATCCCGGCCAGCAGCCGCGTCAACGTCGATTTGCCGGAGCCGTTGTGGCCGACCACCGCGACGAATTCGCCGACGTCGACGGTCAGGTCGATGCCGGTGAGCGCGTCGGCGCCGGCGCCGGGATAGCGGTATCCGGCCGCGCGCATGGTGACCGGCAGCGGCGCCACCGGCCGGTCGTCGGCCGGGGCGTCGAGCCGATCGGTGCCGGGCAGCCAGGCCAGCCGATCCAGGACCGAGCCCAGAACGAACCAGGAGATGAGGGCGGTGAGCACGGTGCCGAACAGCACGCCGCCACCGACGTAGATCCACCAGAAGCGCAGCACCACTTCGGTCACATCGGCGACGCCGTTGCCGAGGGGTTCCAGTTGCGGAGCCCGCCCGGCCAGGTCCTTCACACCTTCGGAGGTATTGCGGATAGTGTCGAACAACAGGTCGCGGGCTTGGGAGAAAACCAGCAGGAACCCGATGGAGAACGCCGTCCACCCGAGACCGGCGAGCGACGCGAGTCCGAGCACGGCGAGGATGCCGCCACCTCGGCGTTTGACGCCACCGATGATGCCGCCGATGGTGGCCGAGGCCGCCATGCCGGTCGCCGGGAGCAAGCCGGCGGCGACGAAGGTGACCAGCGCGGCAGCGATGGTCGTGGTGGCCACCGCGCGGAAGCGGTAACGATGGGCAAGCAGTCCGAGCGGTACCGCGGCGACCAGTTGCAGGGCGGTGGCCAGTGGGACCACCGAACCGATCGTCACCAGTCCGACGGTGACCCCGCCGAGGACGGCGCCGGTGGCCAGCTCGATCGGCCGTAGCGGGCCGTGTTCGCCGCGCGGGGCCGAGTCGGTGGACACATCACTCACGGCACAAGTCTGCCAGCCCGAATCGAGGGTGTTGCATCCATGCGCATGTACGCATATGTTGTCAGGTGTGGGACATGATCATTCGCATGGGATAGCGCCGGAGAGCGCGTCGGGTAAGTACCTGGGCCGGCTGGCGCTGGCGCTGGCCATCGGCGTCGGATTCATGCTGGTCGAGTTCGCGGTGGCGTTCACGACCGGCTCGCTGGCGCTGCTGTCGGATGCCGCGCACATGCTCACCGATGTGGTCGGCATCGGCATGGCGCTGTCGGCAATTCTGCTGGCGCGGCGCAGTCGCCCCACCTACACCCGGACCTTCGGTTACTACCGGGCCGAGGTGATCGCGGCGCTGGCCAATGCGGTGCTGTTGTTCGTGGTGGCCGGCTATGTGCTCTACGAGGCGCTGGCGCGCCTCGGTGAACCGCCGGAGGTGCCGGGGTGGCCGGTGCTGATCGTCGGCGTGGTCGGCCTGCTGGCCAACGTGGCCTCCTTCCTGCTGCTGCGCAGTGGCGCCAAGGAGAGCCTGAACGTGCGCGGCGCCTACCTCGAGGTGTTCGCCGACATGATCGGCTCGTTCGGCGTGCTGCTCTCGGCGGCCATCACGATCACCACCGGCTGGCGGTACGCGGACATGATCATCGGTGTCGCGATCGGCCTGTGGGTGCTGCCGCGTACCTATGTGCTGGCCAAGCGGTCGCTGCGGATCCTGTTCCAGCACAGTCCCGAGGAACTCGACGTCGAACAGGTCGCCGCCGAACTGGGTGCTGTCGAGGGCGTGGCCGACGTCCACGATCTGCACGTGTGGACCCTCACCTCCGGGATGGAGGTCGCCTCCGCGCACATCACCACCGCCGACGGTGCCAGCGGGGACCAGGTGCTGCGCGATGCTCAGCACGTGCTGGCCGAGCGGTTCCACATCAGCCATGCCACCCTCCAGGTCGAGACTTCCGATTGCGCTCGTCGCTGCGCGGAGCTGTCCTGGTAATCGATACTTTCGGCCATACTGTTGCCCATGGTGGACAGTCCGGTACGCGATTGGGATTTCCCGCGCGGCGTGGCCAGCGTGGCGCTGCTCACCGGTTACGCCGGTGAGCACGGCGTTCCCGTCGAGCGGATGCTCGACGGGACCGGGCTGACCGAACGCGTCCTGCACGATCCCGACGCCCAGATCGATGCGCGGACCGAACTCACCGTGATCCGCAATCTGGTCCGGGCGCTGCCGGATCGGCCGGCGCTCGGCGTGGAGGTCGGGCGCCGCTACCGCATCACCACCTTCGGCATCTTCGGCTTCGCCTGCATCAGCAGCCCGACCCTCGGCGAAGCCATTGCCTTCGCCCTGCGCTACCTCGACCTGAGCTTCACCTTCTGTCTGCCGGTGGCCGAGATGCGCGATGACGAATTCGTCGGCTGGATCCACGCCGAATCGGTGCCGGCCGACGTCCGCCAGTTCCTCATCGAACGTGACGTGACCGCGATGCACCAGGTCATGAGCGACCTCCTCGGCCGCCACATGCCGCTCACCCGAGCCGAATTCACCTTCCCCGAACCGCCCTACGCCGACCGCCTCGCCGAAGTGACCGTCGTGCGCCCCCGCTTCAATCGCCCGCAGAACTTCTTCGCCTTCGACCCCAGCATCGTCGACCAGCCCCTCCCGCAAGCCAACGAACACACCCTCGCCATCTGCCTCGCCCAATGCCGCGACCTCGTCCACCGCCGCCGCGCCCGCACCGGCATAGCCGCCGAAGTCCGCTCCCGCCTGATCCCGCACGGCGGCACCGACGGCCTGGCCGCCCCACCCGGAATCGACGCCGTAGCCCGCGACCTCAACATGAGCACCCGCACCCTGCGCCGCCACCTCGACGCCGCAGGCACCAGCTACCGGGCGTTGCTCGACGAGATGCGCCGCGCCCTCGCCGAAGAAATGCTCAGCACCACACCACTTTCGGTGAGCGACGTGGCGATTCGCCTGGGTTACGCCGAGGCGTCGACGTTCATCTACGCGTTCAAGAGATGGACGGGGACTACCCCCGCGGCATATCGCCGTCGGCGCGACCGTGTTCTAAGCTAGCGAATATGGTTGCAGGCGAATGGATCAGACACACAAGGATGCTCTGGTGCGACGCATGTCGGGATACCCCCTCCACCATGTCTGTTCGCCTGCTCGACAAGGTGAACGAGCACGGTAATATTCTGGAAGAGCGTCGCTGCGAAAACGGGCATCTCTCTGAACACGAAGCGAGGTTCCGCCCGGGAAACCCAGGCGACGCTACCGAATGGGATCGACCAGTGTAGGCGCAGTCCTGGATCACTGAAGCTGGCGACGCGCTGGAGCGCAAGCCTTTCGCCGTGAATCAAGTCTTCCAGGTTCCCGTCCGCCGTCGGAGTTCACTTCCGATGACCTCTGATGAGGCCGGTGTGACGACGGTGTCGTTGGCATCGACGCTGATGACGTAGCGGCCGGCAGCCCGGTGACGTTCGTGAATATCGATCCAGTTGAGGTACTGGGTTCGGGCGCGCCGCGGGTCGGTGGGGTGGTGCTCGACGCACAGGTAGCCCTCGCCGGCACGCGGTGCGCGTAGCAGGGACCGAATGCGTTCCTCGGCAGGTCGGTCACCGGTTTGCGTGTAGCCCCACCGTTCGGGTGGTTCTTCGCCGCGGACTCGCGGTGTATGCCCGATCAGCTGCGGTGTGGCACCGGCGGGACTAGGCGGCAACGTCGCTGCGATGTGGTCGGCCAGGCGATCGCGGGGCACAACGCGCATGATGATGTCGCCACCGTATTCAGGTGTAGTGCCGGGTTTCTGGAACAAGACGACGCCGAGGTCGGCAATCGCCGCTCCCACTGATCGAATGCGTCGGGAGGGATGACCGACTGTTCCTGAACAGATCAATCGAAGGTCAGGTTCTGCAAGGACTCGGAGAGGGCCCAGACGATCTGGATCACCGTCGCGCGGATAGCGCTGGCTCAGCTCGGCGCACAAGACTGCGTATTCGTCTTCGGTAGTGGGTGTTTCCAGGATGGCGATCGGTTCGGGGTACTCATCGCGACCGGTTTCACCCCACACCCAGGCAAACTCGTCCGGAGTGAAGGTCCAGCTCCGTTGTGTGTCGTTCACCGATTCGGATTGTCTTCGTCCGTCGACGCCATGCCTGCGAATGGTCCGGTGCCGGTTACGGTGAGGATCGTCTCCGACGATCCAGCCCCTTGCATTTCGGCCAGCTGCTCGTCGGTTATCGATGTCTCGTCCGAGATGGATATCGGCACCGGCGCTGGATCAGGGGCCGGTTCGTCCTGTATGTGCAGACGCTCGGCCGACTCGGTTGTTGGGCGGCTTTCGGCGATCGGCTCCCGGCGCATTGGCGGCTCGTCGACGGGAGCGGGCTCGAAACGTGCCCGGCGAGTGGTGGGTTCGTCGTAGGCGAGGTACGGCGAGAAATCATCCTCGACTGTTGACGAACTCTCCAATGGGACCTCTTCCGCGCCGACCACCCCAATCGGCGCAGTGATGCCCTCAGTCCAGTCGTCGTGAACTCGACGCAGGTACTCCGGGCCGTAATGTTCCTCATCGCCCTCTTGGTTCCGGCGAGCGCCTGAGCCGGGTGTCATCGGCCCCAAAGGCGATGTCGGCTGGCGTCCCAACATGGAGGGCGTGGATCGTGCGCCTCCGGTTGAGACTCCGCCTCCTCCGGGAAGACCTGATCCGGGATTTGGGCGCGACGTACCTAGGCCTCCGCTCCGGCCGTCCGGCGGAAGCGTCGGACGGCTACCAGTGCTCGGCACGTTGCCGAACGGACCGGAAGCCGGCGGCTGCGTGCCCGACGCCCCCGGCGTGGCGGAATTCGGTGTAGCGCTGGTCTGTGGACCGGGGAGTGTTGTCGTCGGTGCGGCACTCGCGGCGGTTGTATTGCTCGATCCACCGTTCGGGTCGGCCTGCTCGGCAGCTGGGCCGGTACCGCCGCCGTCGAGGGGGCTCCCAGCGCCAGCGCTCGCGCCAGGGCCGGGCTGTTCGACGGTCAGCGGTTGGCCTGGCGCTGGGCCTGCGCCGGATTCGGCTCCTCTCGGTCCCGTGTTGCTGGGGATATCTGACGGTCCGCCTGGCACATGCGCGGGGCCGTCGCCGATCTGAGGTACATCAGCGTACGTTGGCACGCCGGCACCGGCTGGCGGGAACGACGGTTTGTAGATGGTGTTCAGTGCGGCCACCGAAGCCAGTCGTGCCTGCTCGCGAGCATTGTTGACCTGACGTTCGTATTCGCCGTTGACGAGCCCCGGCAAGATCGACTGTTCCGTGTTGTCGGGATCAGCCTGTACTTGAACGATTGCCGGTGGCGGCTGTACTGCGGCGCGAACCGCTTCTGCTGCCCAGGCAGCAGCATCGAATCTGTCACTGACCGAACCGAAAACCTGACCGACCTGGTTCGCCGCCGCGGCGAACTTGGTCATGGCGGCCTCAGCTGCGTCCGCCGCCGCTCCCTGCCAGAGACCGTTGCCGAAGATGCGGTTGAGCCCCATCAGGTTGAAGGTCGCGAGATTCACCAACTCGGAGTAACACTCGTACCAGACGCGGCGCAGGGTCTGCAGACCGGCAGGATCGAGCCCGCCGGGCCCGTGGACGGCGTCGTAGAGCGCTTGGTGAGTCATGCCCTCGAAGTGTTCGAGCGTGCTGACGTAGTCCGGGTCGATACCGGCGCCGAGGTCGACGAGCTTCTGGTCCCGACGGGCAGCCCAGCCGAGCGCGTCGGTCACTTTTCCCCGCGCGGTCTGCACAGTGTTCTGGTCGAGCATGTCCTGGAAGCCAGGGACCGGGATCGATCCCGGCTGATGATCGTTGCTCATACCATCCCCCATATCGCTGGATACTACGACTCACAGTCGACCCGGTCAGGATAACAGCGGCGGTGATCGCCGCGACCGGAGCGGACCCAGTCGGATCGCAGCGACGTTGGAGAACCGCAGCGACCATCGTTAAGGTAAGCGGGTACGGGTCCGACGGATGGGGTCGGCACTTGATCGAGGGGGATATCCGTCATGCTCCAGGCCGATATCGACCAGCTAAATCGGCTGGCAACGACTCTCAACGACGTGGGTAACTCGATCGACGCGCTGGAGATTCGAACCGTCGGCGACCAGCTGGCCGCTGCATTGCCCGGGGCGCCGATCCCGGCCACCTGCGCCAAAGCTGGTGAATACACCGAAGGCGCATGGCTGCGCGTCGCACAGCGAATACGGCAGCTCGCCAACATCACGACTCAATGCGCGGCGAACTACCAGATGACGGACGAAGAGTTCGCCAAACAGCTGGACACCATGGCATTCCACCCGCCGAAGGACCGCTGATGCTGCAAGTAACCAAGACTCAGGTCGAGCAGTGGCAGCCGTGGAAGCTCTCGGAATGGGCCACACTGATCGAGACTCAGAGTCAGGCCTTCCAGGACCACCTTGGCCGCATGCGGACCCACTTCACCGGCCTCAACGGCTCTTGGTCCGGCAAAGCTCATGACGCCGCGTACGACCGCATGGCGACCGAAGCTGATCAGGACAGGAAACTCGCTGACGAAGTAGGTCAGCTGGTCACCGCGTTGCGAAATGCGGATGCCCGGATCAGCGGTGAGCGCCAGGCTCTCCTCGGCCGAGTGGCCGATGCGCAGGCACCATATTCGCTGGAGGGGCAGTCGATCATCATGACAGTCACCGACCAGTGGCAGGTGACGACAACGTCGACTTTCTCGGGCAAGCTTTCCACGGACGCCGTCACCAAGCTTCAGGACGAGATCCGCAACCGCCAAACCGCGATCAACACAGCGTATTTCAGCTTTGCCAATGCCGTGACCGAAGCGAACCAGACGCTGGACACCGACGCGGGCGATATCCGCGCGAAGGGCGATCTCATTGGCAACGGACTCGAATCCGCCCCCGCCGGACAACTTACCGGTGAGCAAGGCAAACTCGACGGCGAAACGGTCGCCGACGGAAAGCTGTCGCCGGAGGAAATCGCACGCATTGCCGACAACCTCGGACGTGCGGGCCTCACACCTTCTCAACTGGATGCCATGGCTCGCGGCGAGGAGATCACAGTTCCGGCGTCCACCATGGAGTACCTGACCCAGTTCTATGACAAGGCTGGAAGGGACGGACTGATCGGTGTTTCCGAGCAGCTCCGGACCGACAACTCCGAGCCATCCCAGAGGCTGCGTCAAGAGCTGGCGAACGGGCTCCTCACCGTCTCTAACGACAAGGTCGTCGGCCGCGATCCCCGTACCGGAAAAGAGGACCGCGGCGGCTGGGAGAAGCTCAACCCCGAGGTCCGCGAGATCATCGGCACCAGGCCGGCGTTCGGGAAGGACACCCCGGACGGAAACACCCGCGACCTGCCCGACGACTACCGGCCTGAATGGCACAACGCCAAGAACCGCCAAGGCTGCCTGGAAGACTACCTGAACGACATGTCGCAGTTCAGTGATCTGCTCAGCAACGCCGGCGAAGGCTACGAGCCAGGTGCCCGCCTCGGCGTCGAAATGGCGCGGCAGGGCGCCCACCAAGGCTATCTGCTCGATAATGGCGGTTACGGCGAATGGGTTAAGGTCTACTCCGGGGACGCCATCGGCATTCGGAACATGACCGAGGAAAGCGCTCAGAACTTCCTAGAAACAGGGACGCGTAGCAAGGAAGCCTCGTACGCGCTGATCACCGGCAATGGAAGCCCGGAACTTTTCGGCAAGGACACACCTGGCCAGACGTACAACGAGTACAGCTTCGACAAGATGATCGGCCCTGCTCTTGGCCATCAGTGGAGCGACGACGGCGCGGCGATCGGCAACATGTTCAACTGGATTCAGGACGACGCCACCTCGCCGGACACCCTGACCGCTACTCGTGCAGGCGAATCGGCATCGGCGCTCTCACGCTACATCGATAGCAATAAAGACTGGCTGATGAACATGGACGGCGATCGGACCGCCTCACTGGGTGAGACGAACCCCCGAGCGCTACGCGCATTCGCTGATGCGCTGCAGCCGTACATTCCGAATCTCGCAGGTGTTAATCCGCAGCACTTGACCACGGATGGATTCGAGTTGCCGCCGGAGGCAGTTAACGATCGAAGTCGGGCGATGGCGAAAGGAATCTTCGAGGTCATGAACACCGACAAAGACGTTGCTGAAGAATTCAATGCCAGCGCACTTCTTTCTGCTATGGACCTTCAAGAAGCGTGGGTCGACTCCGTTCTTGCGAACAAGCCAAATAACGCGCTCGCCGATGGCTATGGGGCAATCCATGGAATAATCGATGCCGGTTTGACCGAGGAAGCGAACGACAGAACGCGCGATATGGCTGGCCAGGCCGCGAACGCACACGCACGAAAGAGTGAAATATGGGACGCCGCAAAGGTTGCCCTGACAACGGGCATCAAATATGTTCCGGTCGTCGGTCCCGTTGCTGGCGATATGGCCGGTAACATCGCCTCGCCCGCGATTGACGCTGCAAACACGGCTGTAAAGAACGCAACTCTGGGTGTCTATCTTGCTCCAGACCCGGCGTCACCGCAGTTAACCGAAGGTACCTCGCTGTCGCCAGGAAAGCAGATGTACCAGCTCGCGCAGGTACTCGAATCCAGGACGGGCCCTATCCCTCACGATCCAAGCTACGCTGGACTTTTTGACGCAAGTGGAAAACTCAAGGGATACGCGGAGCTCACCGATGGTGCAGGTATGTACGATAACGACCTTCGATCGCAGCTCCAGAATATCCTCGATAGCTATCGAGGTGGTGCGCTGAGCACCCCACTGCAAAACTTCGGAATAATAAGCCAAGATGCGGAAATGGACGCGAGGTGACGACTGCTGGTGGCTAACTGCGCTAGCCCAGCGCGGTGACGCTTTCGGTACGTTCGATCAATAGCTCAGCCGCCCTCGAGACCTGCTCGTCGGTCATCTCGAGAGATTTGTCGGCCGCTAGGATCTGAAGCGAAACGTGCCAATTATCGACTGCGACCGCTAAGTCCAAACTGCCCTTTGATGAAGTAGATTCCTTGATCCGGTTATCTCGAATCCAAATATCGACGGAGTAACCCGGAAGCCGTTTATACCCTAGAACTTCACGCTGAGCTGCGTCAGGATGCACCACGTCACTCTGCGGTGATTCTAGGCCGACTATTGCGCGCACGGGATTGTCAAGCTTGCCTGCATAATTGCACGCCACGCTATCCAGGTCGGAAATCTTGGCATCAAGATTATCGGCTGATCTCAGGCTGACGTCATTGATGGTCAAATCTTCTTGAAAGAATTTCAGGAAGGGTTCGCAAAACGCTCTGACCGAGGGGCCTTGAGTTGTGGGAGGATATTCCTTTGCGCATGCTGATAACGTAGACAGTGCTGCTGTTTCGAGTATGATAACCGCAGCCGCTGCTAACCTGTGGCGGTTCATTCTGACCAGCCTTTCCTTTCAGGAGTACTGAAGGGGAATTCGGTGAACGAGAGTTATTGGGATCACGAAATCAATCCCTCGATTCGGCTCGCCAGTGCGTCGATGTGCTGTTCCGCTTTCCAGTCGGTACACACATCGAGACACGCTAGCCTGACCATGAGAACCCCGTCGGGCCCTGGCATGACGATCATATGTCCGGATGCTCCATCCTCGAGTCGGAATCCTGTTCGATCGCCGATGGTTGCCGGGGGTGCTTCGGGATGTCGATCCTGCATCGTTTGAAAGGTCATATTCCCCGATTGAATCGACATGAATGCGACCGGAAATTCTATCTCATCCACCTTGTTCAAGCGGTTGAAAACGCATCCGATGAACATCTCATTGTCGGTAAAGTGAGTATGCCAGTCACGTCGTTGTCGAGTTTCGGGTTCGAACCCGAATTCTTCTGGGATAGAATCATCGATTCGAAAGCATGGATCCCACTTGAACGATGTGTCCTCGGGTGTCGAAGGAAGCGAGACTTGAATAGCTATTTCGCTGCTGGTCGCTTCGTCGCATGCGATAGCGCCGGCGGATAAAGTCAGAATCCCTGCCATGAGGGCGAGGTATTTCCAGCTAACCCTTCGGATCATTTGTTGCGGAGTCTCCCGTCACGCAGGGCTGTTGGCGGGGTGTGGTTCTAAGAGAACCGCAGCGTAGGCTGATTATTCGGAGGGGGTAGTCAACTTGTCGGCAAGGACGCCTCTAACTTGGCAGATATAGTGTCGATGCCATCGCAGGCCCGCTCAGTGGTAAATGCAGCGTTAACGCTTTTGGCGATGGACAGCGTGCCGTCCGGGCTCTCAATGATGACATGGCAGGAGCGAGCTGCGGTATTTTCGTATCTGATCGCGTTACGTCCACCAACGGATATTTCTGTGTACTTCCCCGATTCTCGGTCGCGGAATTCGTTCAGAGTTATGTTTGACGAGTCGATATCTAGTGTGCTTGTGGCGCGCATGGCGCCCCGAACTTCTTCCTTTCGGTCGAATGTGCAGCCCAAGAAAGAATATGTGTCGAATATCGAATCCCCTCGTCTTCTAGTGCGAGGATCGAAATCGATTTCGACGATGACGCTGTCTGTCAGCGACGTGCAAGGGTCGTACTGGACCGTTCTGCGCCCACCGTTATTGATCTGCACCGGTGGCGATGAGACGGGGGCGGCAAGGGTGGGGGCAGGAGTGGTGCTGCTCTGTTCTTCCGTGCCCGAAGTCGGGGAGTTGGCACATGCAGACAGGAGGGAACCCATGACCGCTGTGCTGAGTACGACATAGAAGACCTGCCTCATGATTGCCCGCTATTGCCTGCGGCTTCGGCTGCGAATCGCAGTGCGTCGGCGTTGCGTTGATCTGCCTCTTCCGCGAGATTCGCGGCCCGCAAGCATGCGACTTGCATGAGCATCGCACCCTCGATCAGCTTGTCCAGCACCGATATTCCATCTGCGGCTTTGTTGGAGAAGCCCTGAGTGAGCTGTTTTCCGGATTCGAAGCCGCCGAACCCGATCGGATCCAGCGCCTGATCGCGCAACTTGTTCCGGACATTTTGCAGACCTGCGATCATGTCGTCGTACTTCTGTACAGCTTGCCGAGCAACTTCCTCGTCGTACCTGATTACTCCGGCCGCCGCAGCTTGGCTGAAAGCTGCGATTTCTGTCTGGCCGTAGTCGATGCTGGCGCCCGTCACGATACCCCCATTCGATGGTCGATCTGCAAGGTTACCAGCAGCTCTCAAGCAGGGCATGCGGTTGAACGAGGCCAACTCGGCGTGGATGACCGGTCAGGCTGCGGCGAATTCGCCGCCGTGGATTCCGGCTGTAAACGCGGCCCACTCCTGGTGAGTGAAGGTGAGGGTTGTGTTGCCGGAGTGTAAGTGGACCCCGCGGGACGTCTGCTCAATCCGGGGGAATGCCTGTCGGGATCGGGTGGACTTCCCCGCCACAGCTCCTATGAACGTTTCCCATTTGTCTGCCGACAGCGTGATTACAGGCTGTTCAGCCGGGTCGTTGGCGGGGTTGCGTAGGTACTTGCTATCCCGGATCAGGACCACGTCACCGTCGAACTTGACCTCCACGCAGTTTCCGCCACCGCCGTCGCCGCTTCGACTACTCTTTCGCCATCCATCAGCTAGCGCTGGTCCCGGGGTCGGCATTGCGTGACCTTCCATCTACTGGCATGAACAGGTCAAGCATACTCGGCTGCCACCTCGGGTTATCGGGACCATTTCTGCAGTTCAGCGATGGATTCCTCACGGTCGAGGGTCGCCTGTTCGAGGCGGTCGAAAGCTGCCACGAACCGTTTGATGCCATCATCTTCGACGTAGATCACGCCGGCGGGAGTCTCGATGCATGCCAGGTTCGGGTAGGGCTCGGGCATGTTGAACAGTTTGAATGAGCCGTCGGGTGCAGCGTGTGCGCCGAGCCGTTCGGGCAGTACGCGGATGTGAATGTTGGGGCGCAGCGCGACTTCTGCGAGGTGCTCGAGCTGCTCGGTCATGACCCGATGTCCACCGACCGGGCGCCGCAGGACTGATTCGTCCAGGATTGCCGTGAACTGTGTCGGCCGGGGGAGGCTCAGGGTCTGCTGGCGCAGCATCCGGACCTCGAGCCAGCGGTCCACCTGCTCGTCGGGCACGTCGGGATCAACGGCACGCATCACAGCCTCGGCATAGGCCGGAGTCTGCAGCAGGCCGGGCACCACGATCGGATTGAATGATTTGATCTCAGCGGCACGGGCTTCGAGCCAGGCGTAGTCGACGATCGATGGGTCGACGTCCTTGGCGTAACCCTCCCACCAGCCCTTCTGCCAGACCTCCATGCTCAGCTTGCGGAGCGACGATCGGATGGGCTCGCTGGAAACTCCATACAGCGTCAGTAGTTCCTGGACATCGTTGTCGCGTGGTGGGTAGAGGCCGGCCTCGAATCTGCTGACCGTCGACGAGTCGCGATTGAGATACGCGGCGGCTTCTTTGAGGGTGAGCCCAGCAGCTTCGCGATACCGGCGCAGCTGCTGGCCGAGCCACTGAGCACGCAGCGTCGGTTCCGGTCGTGCTGCCATGGAAGCCTCACCTCCGTGTCGAAGTCGTCAGCCGACCTTACAACTAATTAGGTGTCGTGCAATATTGCACACATGGTGCAGGATTGTGGCTACGATGCATGTGACGAACCGGGCCAAGATCGGAGAACAGCGTGGGGAACGGGGTTGCTCGACCGAAGGTTGGATCGCTGCGAGCGAGGTGGGTGCGATGATCCCGCTCCCATCGAAGGACATGGTGCTGGAGGCGTGTGCGGGCATCGTCGTGCTCGAGCATCCGCTACTTCAAGCCGCGTATGAGCTGGCGAGCATGCATGAGGCGCGGATGGATTCGTCTCCGGACTGTTTCACCGAGATCGATAGGCAGCGTGGGGTGTTGATGCGGGCTATCGATCGCTGGGTGGCCGCGACAATCGTCCCTGCTCGTGGTGCGGCGTATCAGCACACCGAAACCGTTGGGGCAGTGATCGATCGGATGGCGCAGCTGTCGGTTGCGGCGCGCGGGAGCATCGCGGCCGGTGCGCCGGATCGCGAGATGCGGGTGGCGTGGCAGCGGTTGGCTGAGTTGACGGTCGGATACACCGACCTGTCGTTCGAGATCTCGGCTGGTGTGCGCCGACTGCCCGACCTCACCGTGCCTGCCGCGGGAACCGTCGAGTGAGTTTCGAATAGACAACTAATGCAGGGGGTTTCGATGTCGGACTACTTGGCCGCGCTTGCAGTCGCCGGACCTGTCGCCGTGCTATTGCTCGGCTTGATCTATGTCCTGCCCTACACCTTCGGTGATGATGAGCCGCCGATCCAGGCGCGGGCGCCGCGGATGTCGGTGCGAACGGCGCACGCCACCATGCGATCGCACCGCCGATGCGGCATCGACAGCTGCCCGCACAAGCGGGATGCATACCAGACCCTTGTCGCGTTCGGGGTCATCAGGCCGGACGCCAGGGCCGAGCGGTACCTGCGGTGACCGAGCCCGACGAGGAACCGCGGGCGTGGGTGCAGTGGGACGACGGGACGTGGTCGACGCTCGATGCGTACGGGATGCCCAGTGAGCGGCAGTCTCTCGATGAGTTGTTCGACTCGTTCCGGAGAGGTTCGACAGCGAAGCGAGACACCGAGCCCGGATCTGACTGATGTCCTGCGTCAGGTCTGGGCAACGCAGTGATGCGCCGTAGGATTCTGCATCAGTGGATTGCGGGTGAGGAGTGGTGTGTCGCGGACCAAGCCGTTGATCGGGCCGATGGCGCTGGTATGGACGCTGGGTGTGCCCGTCGCGGCATTCTTCTTTCTGGCCGGCACCGTGAAGCTTGTTGGCGCACTGGCCGACCTGTCCGGTTCGGACCTCGCCGCAGTGCTCGTTCTCCCCGCGAGCGCGCTCCTGGGCATACCCGCATGGATGCTGCTCCTGAACGCGGCATGGCGGCTGCGCCGCGGCTACGTGCGCCGCGTCGGGAGCCCGGCGGAAGCCGTTGTGGTCGAATCCGACCTGCGATGCAAGCACAGCCGAGCCTTCTTCGGCTTCGATCTGTGGCGCGTGCGGATCGAAACCCGGTCCGTGCACCCGGACACAGGCGACGAGGTCCGCGTGCGAAAGGAATACTTCTACCACCAATTCCGCGAATCCCGAGCCCGCGCGATGGTCGAACAACTGCACGCAGGGGCGACCCTGCCAGTAGTGGTCCACAAGAAGTCGGCCATCCTCGAGATCCCCAAAAGACCGGTCTGGACCGATATCTGGTGAATCGGTGTCCGCTGCTGAGAGCACCTGTGACGATTAGCTCTCGCGCTGATCACGCCGCGTGGGGCAATGATAAGCGCACTTATTATAGGTGTGTTTATCATTGCTCAGTACGGTGCGACGCCGATCCACCCACCCATCGGCACACTGCGGAAATGTGTTGTCAGGGCGTGATTTTCATCGATGACGTGCAGCGCTACGGCAGGGTCCGGTGCGTAGTCCATTACGCGGTCGGGCAGGGCCAGTTCCCATTCGCCGCCGAGGACCGACGCGGTGCTCGGCGCTACGAGGAGGGGCTTGCCGGCGAAGGTGGTGGTCGCGGCGGAGTGGGCGTGGCCGGTGAGGACGGCGAGGATGCGGTCGTCGGCGGCCACGAGTTCGGCCAGGCGGCCGGGGTCGGCGAGGGCGATCTCGTCGACGACCGGGCTGTAGAGGTGGGCGGGGGGATGGTGCATGGCCAGCAGGATCGGGTCGTCGGCGGGGGCGTCGGCGAGGACGCCGCGCAGCCAGTCGTAGGTGTCGTCGGTGAGGTGGCCGCTGGGTTCGCCGGGGACGCTGGAATCGAGCAGGATCAACGTCAGCGGGCCGACGCGGTGGGCGTGGTTGATCGGTTCGGTCGACGACGGCAGCCCGAGCAGAACCTCGCGGAACGCGCCGCGATCGTCGTGGTTACCCGGCAGGGCGTAGACGGGGATATCGGCCTGTAGGGCGATGCGCGCTTCGGCGTACTGATCGGGTTTACCGGAATCGGTGACGTCGCCGGTGACCAGGATGGCGTCGGGCCGTCGGCGTAGATCGGCCAGATAGGCCATGACCCGCTCTGCCCGTTCGACATTGCGGGGTCCGAGATCGAAATGTGTGTCGCTGACCTGAGCCACCAGGATCATGCCCATCTGCTTTCTCTGGGGGATCGCTCCATTGCGAACAGAGTGCACCGCACCTCCCGCAGTGCCCTGTTTCAGGCTAGTTGACCAGCGGAATCGTTGTCGCCATGAGGCTCGCCACCTGGATTTCTGTTACCGCGAGACCGTGTTGCGCCTCATAGTGAACTGTCCAGCGAGGATCGGCACGGCCTGTTAGTGAACGCCGCCGGCCACACCCGGAACCTCTGCTGACCGCACCTGCGATCAGCGATCATCCGAGCCGGTCTGCTGCGCTACTCAACAGCTCGGCCGCGGTGCCCGGTTCGGCCGCCAGCGGCGCCCAGAAGGCGTCACCGGGCTCCGCCTCGAGGTTCAACTCCGGCGGGGTCCGCCAGTCCGCCGCCAGCCCCAACTGCCAGGAATGCAGGTAGGTGCGGTCGTGCGTGCCCGATTTGTCGAACAGCGGATCGCCGGCGATGGCATGGCCGATCCAGGCCAGGTGGACGCGGATCTGATGACGCCGCCCGGTGACGGGGCGCAGCGCGAGGACGGTGTGGTCGCCGTGCCGCAGCACGGTCGCGAAGCGGGTGGTGGATGGGTAGTTCTTGGTGTCGAGCAGATCACCGGGCTCCACGAACCAGCGGTCCCCGGTGGTCTGAATGCTCTCCCTCGGCGCCGCGATCCGCACCCGGTTCTTGCGCCCGACACTCAGCGGCAGCTCGATGGTGCCGGTGTCGGGTAGCTCGCCCTCCGGTGTCGTGACGATCGCGAGATACGTCTTCCGCGCGGTCTGCTTGTTGAACTGCCTGGTCAGCTGCCCATGCGCGGCGAGATCCTTGGCCAGCAGCACCACACCCGACGTCACCTTGTCGATGCGATGCACCGGATACAGCGTCTCGCCGACGGCCGCCGCGGCCTGCACGATGTCGGTGTCGTGCCGTTCGCCGGTCACCGAGATCCCCGCGGGTTTGTTCAGCGCGACGATCGCGTCGTCCTCGGCGATACGGCAGCGTTCACGCAGGTCGGGCCAGTCGATATCCACCGGGCCGAGCCTAGATGAGCGCCCACGAAGCCTCCCCGTCGCTGGGCAGGATCGGGCTCAGCGGTTCTTCCCGTTGCGCCGCAGCACGTGCGGGCGCAGCCGGTTGAAGCCGCGTACCCGCACACTGCGCAGATGCCGGATGGCGAATTCGGGTTCACCGGCGAGTTCGGCGGCCGCGGCGTCATCGACGAGGACGGTGCCGGGCCGCGCCACGCCGGTCAGCCGGGCCGCGATGTTCACCACCGAGCCGTACAGATCCCCGAATCGTTGCAACACCGGCCCGTAGGCGACGGCGACGCGCAGTTCGGGCGTGGTGCCGACGGTCATGGTGCTCTCTTGAATGGCCACGGCGATCCGGGCCGCCTCGAGCGCGGTTTCGGCGGCGAACATGACCTCATCGCCGACGTTCTTGATCACCCAGCCGCCGTTTTCAGTGATGGCGGCCGTGGTGGTGGATTCGAACGCCTCGAGCAGTGTGGACAGCTCATCGGGGTGCAGATGCCTGGTCAACCGGGTGTAGCCGACCATATCGGCGAACCCGACGGCCAGCTCCCTGGTCGAATCCGCGGCCGTGCCCGCGCCGTCGAGCGAGCGGGCCAGGGCAGCCGCCAGATGCCTGCGCCAGGCGTAGGCGTGCAGTTCTTCCAGGATCTGCACCGTCGCCTCGGTGGCTTGGCGGGCGATGGTGGCCGGATCGGCGTCGGGATCGGCGGCGGCCACGCGGCGGGTGATCTCGTCGAGCACCAGATCCACCTGCCATTCGGCCAGCCGTGCCATCGACTGGCCGATGGTGCGGGCGGTCGCGGCCTGCTGGCGCAGATCCGTCGACGCGAGCACGCCCAGTTCGCGGAACTCGCGCACGGCGCGTACGTCGGCGTCGGTGTAGTCCAGCGTCGCCTCGTCACCGCCCGCGGGGAAACCGAGCGCGACCCACAGCCTGCGCGATACCTCGACGGGCACACCGGTCTGGCGTGCCACATCATCGCGGTTGTAGCGGCGGGTGCCGTCCAGCAGGTACGTCTCGACGACCGACTGCACCAGTTGCGTCATCTCGGGCGACACCATGTCCGAAACCCTACGGGGCCGGACGCTGCCGAACGAGGTTCTTGCGACGAGATTGTGGCGTCACACGAAATCACCGGAAGGCGATCGGCCTGTCGGTCGGCAGGTTGACGAAACTCGGCGCGTTCGGATCGAGCACCAGATGCTGCGGCTTGAGTTCGCTGGCATTGAGCATCGGCCGGAAGGCCAGCGCCTTGGGCGAATTGCCCGCGAAGACGTCCACCCGCAGCCGATGCCCCGGTTGCAGGATGGCCTGCGTGGGGATGACGGCGATATCGAGCGTGATCGCCTCGCCCGGCGGCACCGGCAGCACGCTGTCGAGGGTGATCGGGTTGTGCGGTGCGGTCAGATCGCCGTTGGCCGAACGGGTGCTCTTGGCTTCGTCGATGGCGCGCAGCGAGGAGGTGAGCTGCCCGGTGGACAACACCGTGGACCTCCCGTCCGGTGCGACGTCGTTGACGGTGACGTTCCAGTACCCGTCGGCGGCATCGTGCACGGTATTGAGATGGACGTTGATCGGTCCGGAAATCACGGTCGGCTCGGTGATCTCGGCGCTGGTGAAGGTGAGTCCGTTGCGTTCAGCGATCCGGGAATCCTTGGCGCAGGCGTCGATCACCGCCGTCATGCCCGCCGAACCCTGGGCGGCGTCGCGCGAGCATGCGGTGGTGAGGCCGGGGGCGACGGTGAGGCGGGTGGTGTCGGGGGCGGGCGCGGCTGTCAGCGAGCCGTCGTGCAGGCTGTCGCGGGTGGTGCCGCTGGGTGCGCCGGACAGATAGACCCGCCGGTGCGTCATGCCCGGTTTCGGGAACTCGGGGAGGGTGACCCAGCCGCCGCCCTGCTCCCACACCGTGACCGGCCCGAATCCGGTGACGCCGTTGTCGATGTCTTTGAGCCAGTGGTCGAACCAGGCCCGCTGCAAGACATCGAGCCGAGCCGGTGCGCCCGGAACGCCCGTGCCCGCACCGGGGTTCGCGTGATAGGTGTCGCCGACCACCAGCTTCTTCTGGTCCGCGGGCAGCGGGATGGCGTTGTAGAGGGTGGTGGCGCTGTTGGCGAAGATGTCGTGCCAGCCGCCGTAGACGAAGGTGGGCACGCCGACCTTCTCGGGACGGCCCATGATGCCTTCCCGGAAGGCGCTGTTCTCGTCGAGTGCGGCCGAGAGCGCGGGCGGCACATTGTGCAGCGAGGGCGTCAGCAGGGCCTGGGCCAGCAGGTCGAAGTTGGTGAGCGGATCGCGGCGACGGTCGTTGAACCAGCGCCAGTCGAAGGTGCCGTTCAGCATCGAGCTGATATCGGGCAGCAGTTTGGCGTTGTTCACCGAGTTCAGCCACATCGGCAGGAAGGTGGTGCCGATGCCGCCGCCCGGCGCCACCACATCGCGCATGAGGTCGCTACCCGGTTCCACCGGGAAGATCGCGCGCAACGACGACGGGGGGTTCTCCGCCGCCCGTAGCTGATTGATGCCGGAATAGGAGCCGCCGCTCATCGCGATCCGTCCGTTGGACCACGGCTGGGCCGCCGCCCAATCGATCACCTCGCGGGTGTCGAGTTGTTCGCGCGCGCCGAGGGTGTT
>NZ_BAFY01000033.1 GCF_000308555.1 Nocardia cyriacigeorgica NBRC 100375
CGGTCGCCGAGGCGCGAGACGGGCCGTGAACTTTGAGGCTCGGTCTCGCTTCGCTCGAAATTTGATGCGCGCCGGCCGCTGCTATGGGCCCGGTGGGACCGGTTCGCGCGTGTGGGGCTGGTCACAGCAGTTGAGCTCACACCGCCCGGCCGGGCACCCGGCGTTCATCCCGTGGTAGCGTGCCTTCCGTGCAGCGCGTGTATTTCTGGTTTAGCAAGCCGGCCCTGGGTGGGCCGGTCTGCGGCAACCGCGCGCGCTGACCAGATTCCCACCCCGAGCCGGATGATGACCGGCTCGACGGGGTTCACCACCGTGGGTCGGCCTGGAGATAAGGAACCAACCCCACGATGACCACCGCAGTAGACGTCGATTCCCGCCATTCCGATCTCGACGATCAGCGCACCCTCAGCGTCAGCCCGTTACGCTCCCCGGCTGAGGTTCGCCTTGTGCACGCCATTACCGACGAACTCGCCGACACCGTCCGCGCGGGCCGCAAGGCCACCGTCGACGTGCTCAACGGCGACGACGACCGCCTGATGGTGATCGTCGGACCGTGCTCGGTGCACGACCCGGCCGCCGCGCTCGACTACGCGCGCCGCCTGGCCGCCAAGGCCGCCGAACTCGACGACCGGCTGCACGTGGTGATGCGGGTGTACTTCGAGAAGCCGCGCACCACCCTCGGCTGGAAGGGCCTGATCAACGACCCGCACCTGGACGGCAGCTTCGACGTCAACACCGGGCTGGGCATCGGCCGCAAACTGCTCACCGACATCACCGCGCTCGGCCTGCCGGTGGCGTGTGAATTCCTCGACCCGATCACCCCGCAGTACATCGCGGATCTGGTCTCCTACGGCGCGATCGGCGCCCGCACTGCCGCCAGCCAGGTGCATCGTCAGCTGAGCAGCGCTTTGTCCATGCCGGTGGGCATCAAGAACGGCACCGACGGTGACGTGCAGGTCGCTGTCGACGGCGTGCGGGCGGCCGCGGCCAGCCACGTGTTCCCCGGCACCGACCTCGACGGGCGTTCGGCGCTCATCCGCACCACCGGCAACCCGGACTGCCACGTCATCCTGCGCGGCGGCAGCACCGGCCCCAATTACGACGCCGCCTCGGTCGCCGAGGCCTGCCTGCGGTTGGAGAAGGCGTCGCTGCCCAAGCGCATCGTCGTCGACGCCAGCCACGGCAACAGCAACAAGGACCACAACAAGCAGGTCGACGTGGTCACCGATATCGCCGAACGACTCGCTGCCGGTGAACAGGGCGTCGTCGGTGTGATGCTGGAGAGCTTCATCGAGGCCGGCCGCCAGGACCTGACCCTCGGCCACGCCGAGGACCTCACCTACGGCCAGTCCATCACCGATGCCTGCATCGACTGGAACACCACCGCCGCGCAGCTGGACCGGCTGGCCGACGCCGTGGCCCGGCGCCGCGAGCGCTGAAGTTCCGAGGCCAGCGGTGATCGAGACGACCTACCGGGGCGTGGCGATGACGCCGAGCAGCTCACCCGAGGTGACCGTGCCGACGTCGAACCTCGCCCCGGTCAGGTGGTCGGTCAGATGGCGCGGCGTCGGCGCGGGCGCCGTCGAGGTGCGGTCACCGGGTTCGCCGTAGCCGTAGAACAGGTGTAGTGCGCCGCCCGGCGCCAGGGATTCGCGCAGGACCGCCAGTTCGGCGGCGGGATCGCGGGTCCAGAACACATTTGCATTGACCGCGAGGATCTTGTCGAACCCACCCGGCGCCAACGCGGCCGCGTGCTCGCGGGTCAACTCCTCGAGCGCGAGCTGCCGCACCAGCACCCGCCCGGATTCGATCAACGCGGCATGCCGTTTCGCCGCGCGTGCAACAGCCGTGGCCGAGCGGTCGATCCCGACGATGAAGCCGGTATCGAGCGGTTCGGCCAGCACCGCGAGCGAATCGCTGGAACCCGGGCCGATCTCGAGCAGGCGATCGGCCGGGGCCGGGGCGACGATCTCGCGGAACCACAGGAATCGCGCATCGTGTGCCATACCCTGCGAAACTACGCCGGCAACCGGTCCGCGGGCGAAATCCACTGCTGTTCACTGCGCGGAACCTGTACGGTGTCGACGTTGCCGCTCCATCGCGGTGGGGTCGGAAGTGATCGGCGGGATTACTCGTCGGAGACGAGGTCCGCGGCTCGCGTGGGTGCGCTTGGCGCTAGCGCGGCCCGGACCGAGCGTGGGCGTTGTTTCAACGGATACCTGCCTCGGGCCGAGCCGGGTCCTCGAGCGTGTGCGCCGGCCAGTCCGATGCAGGGCCCGGCGGGTCGGTGACCAGCCGGGCGCCGAGCCAGCTGTCGCGCCGGACGCCACGTTGCAGGCTGCCCAACCGATCGGTGCCCTCGTAGCGGAACCCGTTGCGGCGCACCACCGCCGCCGACGCATAGTTGCCGACGAATGCGCGCCAGCTGATCCTGATCAGGCCCAGGCCCGCACGGTCGAAGCCGAAATCGCAGGCCAGACGCACGGCACGCGACATCACGCCCTTGCCACGAAAATCCGATCCGAGCCAGAAGCCGATCTCGGACGCTGTCTCGTCGCGCGCGCCGAGCGCGATCATGCCGATCACCGGTCCGTCCTCGGCGGGGCGGATGGCCCAGGTAGGGCTACGTGCGGCCCAACCCGGATCGACCATATCGGTGAGGAAGGACTCGGCCTCGCCGCGGCCGTAGGGCACCGGGATCGTCACCCATTCGCCGATGGACGGCTCCTGGCACAGTGCGGTGATCGTGTCGATATCGGCCGCACGTGGCCGCGACAACCAGACGGTGCCGTCGGTGAGTGTCCGTTCCTCCATCGCCTCATGGTGGCACGGACCCGCCGGTCGGTTCATCGGGTTTTCCTGGAGGTGAGGGCGGCGTGGGTGGATGATCCACGGTCCGTAGACTCCGACTGGTGGTAGCCGCATTGCTCGCAGACCTGTTCGAATCGCATCGGTCGCATCTGCTGTCGGTGGGCTACCGATTGACCGGCAGCGTGGCCGATGCCGAGGACGCGGTGCAGGAGAGCTGGCTGCGGCTGGCCGGCGCCAGGCAGTCCGAGATCGAGGATCTGCGGGCCTGGCTGACGACGGTGGTGAGCCGAATCTGCCTGGATCGCTTGCGCAGTGCCGCGGCGCGGCGGGAAAGCTATGTGGGGCAGTGGCTGCCGGAACCGGTGGTCACCGGGGTCGGCGCGTCGAGTGCCCCCGATCCGCTGGAAGCAGTGGTGCGCAGGCAGGAATTCCGGTTTGCCGCCATGGTGGTGCTGGATTCGCTGACCCCGGCCCAGCGGGTGGCTTTCGTGCTGCACGATGGGCTTTCGGTGCCGTTCGACGAGATCGCCGAGATTCTGGAGATCACCCCCGACGCGGCCCGGCAGCTGGCCGTGCGCGCTCGCAAGTCGGTGTCGCGCGCTCCGGAGCCGGTCGCCGACGACGACCATGCCGCCGCGGTGCAGCGTCTGCTCGAGGCGCTGACGACGGGGGATGTGCGGGCGGTGACGGCGGCGCTGCACCCGGACGCGGTGATGATCGGCGATGCCAACGGCACCACGTCGACGGCGGTCAATGTGCTGCACGGGGCGGACAAGATCGCCAGGTTCTTCGTCGGGCTGCTGCACAAGTACGGCATGGCCGATGTCGGGGAGGAATTCCTGCGCCGGATGGAGATCGTGTCGGTCAACGGCCAGCTCGGTGCGCTGGTGCCCGAGCAGGCGGGGGATGGGCGTTATCCGGGGACGCCGCGACGGGTGGTCGGATTCGCGGTGCGCGATGGGTTGGTCTGGGGCACGTACGATATCGCCAACCCGGACAAACTCAGGGGCGTCCGCGTCGGCTGAGCAGGGCGAGCGCCCCCGCCGGACCGGGCCGCGCATCCCGGCCCGGCGGGTTCTGCGCTACGGCGTAGCCGAGCCGGTGAACCAGTCGCCGGTCGAGGAACCGGTGCTGTGATCGCCGGTCGACGATCCCAGACCCCAGTCGGGGGTCGAGGAGCCGAAACCCGCGATCAGGTCGTTGGCTACGTCGCGAAGCTGACCCAACAGGAATCCGGCGACCTCCGACGCGGCCGGATTCGCTATCAGGTCGAGGTATGAGGCCATAGACGCCCCTTTCGAGATACCCGCCGTGACGGGCTGTGAAATAGAACACGGCGAGGCTAGCTGTCCATGGGGCAACGCACAACCATGCAGGTAGAAGCGGGAAAAGAAATGTGAAACATAGCCGTTCGCTATCTGGTGGCAACGCTAGCGATTCGCGGGTTAATTCTGGCGGGATTTCGCCGCGCTCTAGGCTCGCCGGTATGCGCCAGCACCCAGCGACCGTCGTCCGCCTGCGGCCCTTCGGCGCCACGATCTTCGCCGAGATGACCGAACTCGCCGTCCGGCACGACGCGATCAACCTCGGCCAGGGCTTCCCCGATTCCGACGGCCCGGCGGGCATGCTCGAGGTGGCCAGGCAGGCCATCGCCGACGGCCTCAACCAATACCCGCCCGGCCGCGGCATGCCGGTGCTGCGCCGGGCCGTCGCCGCCGACCGGGCTCGCCGCTACGGCACCGAATACGACCCGGAAACCGAGGTCCTGGTAACCGTCGGCGCGACCGAGGCGATCAGCGCGGCGGTGCTCGGCCTGGTGGAACCCGGGCAGGAGGTGGTGCTGATCGAGCCCTACTACGACTCCTACGCCGCTGCCGTGGCCCTCGCGGGTGCGCACCGCCGCACCGCCCGGCTCGTCGCCGACGGCGACCGATTCGTGCTGGATCTGGACAGCCTGCGCGCCGCGATCACCCCGAAAACCCGGATGATCATGGTCAATTCGCCGCACAACCCCACCGGAACCGTGCTCGATCGCCACGACCTCACCGCCATCGCCGAACTCGCCTGCGAACACGACCTGCTGGTGCTGGCCGACGAGGTCTACGAACACCTGGTCTTCGACGGTGCCGAGCACATCAGCCTGGCCACGCTGCCGGGAATGCGGGAACGGACGCTGGTGGTGTCGAGTGCGGCCAAGACGTTCAGCGTCACCGGATGGAAGACCGGATGGGTCTGTGCCACACCGGAATTGATCGACGGCGTGCTCGCCGCCAAGCAGTTCATGACGTTCGTGGCCGGCGGCCCGTTCCAACCCGCCGTCGCGCACGCGCTCACCGAGGAACTCGACTGGGTGGCCGCATCGCGCACCTCGCTGTCGGACCGGCGGTTACGGCTGTCATCGGCCTTGGCCGACACCGGTTTCCACGTCTACTCCAGCGCCGGCGGCTACTTCGTCTGCGGCGATATCCGGCCTTTCGGCGCCACCGACGGCCTCGCGTTCTGCCGTGAGCTGCCGACCCGGCTCGGTGTCGTCGCGGTCCCGGTCAGCGTCTTCACCGATCATCCCGAGGAGTGGAAGCACCTGGTGCGCTTCACTTTCTGCAAGCGCGACGAGACCCTGGACGAGGGAGTGCGGCGATTGCGAGTCGGTGCGCCCATCGGATGAGGCGCGGGCCGGCACCGCCGCGGCGATCTCGGCAGCCCCGGCTCGCGATCGAATCGCCAGGCCGCGGCATCGACCTCCCGGCGCGAGTCGGTGGAGATATCAGGCGGGTACCGGCCGAGCGCGGTCGGTGGCGACCACCGCGGCGATGCCCGCCAGCGCCGTCCCCATGAAGTAGCGCTGTATGCGCAACCACACCGGCCGTGCGGTGAAGAACGCCGCGACCTGACCCGCGCCGAGCACGATCAGCGCGTTGACCGTCAACGCGACGCTGATCTGGATCGCCCCGAGGCACAGGCTCTGCACCCACACCGGTGTCGGTCCCGGATGCACGAACTGCGGGATCAGTGCCATGTACATGATCGCGATCTTCGGATTCAGCAGATTGGTGACCAGGCCCATGGCGAACAGCCGCCGGACCGGATCGGCGGGCAGCGTGGTCGGCGTGAACACCGACACACCGCCCGGACGCAGCGCCTGCCAGGCCAGCCACAGCAGGTAGCAGGCGCCGGCCAGCTTCACCGCCAGGTACAGCCCGGGGACCACCGCGAACACCGCGGTGATACCGGCGACGGCGGCCAGCAGATACACCCCGAATCCGGCCGCGACACCGGTCAGCGACACCAGTCCGGCGCGCCTGCCCTGCGAGACGGTTCGCGAGACCAGATACATCATGTTGGGCCCGGGCGTGAGCACCATCCCCAGCGCGGCCGCCGCCACACCCGTCATCGCCGCGATCTCGATCATGTCGATGATCTTCGCGTGGACGGTGCCCGTTCGTCTCGGTCCAGTTGGCCGCCGGTGGCCCGCTCACCGTCGGTGAGCAGGGAGTACCGTCGTCGCGGGGGTATGTCGGTGGGTTCGGGAACAATGGGTGGGAGCAGATCACAGGAGGCACCGGTGGCCGAAGGTCCACTAATCGTTCAGAGTGACAAGACGCTGCTGCTCGAGGTCGATCACGAACTGGCCGACGCGGCGCGTCAGGCCATCGCGCCCTTCGCCGAGTTGGAGCGCGCGCCCGAGCATGTGCACACCTACCGGGTCACCCCGCTGGCCCTGTGGAACGCGCGCGCCGCCGGGCACGACGCCGAGCAGGTGGTCGACGCCCTGGTCAACTTCTCCCGCTATGCGGTGCCGCAACCGCTGCTGGTCGACATCGTCGACACCATGGCCCGCTACGGCCGATTGCAGCTGGTGAAGCATCCCGCGCACGGGCTCACCCTGGTGAGCCTGGACCGCGCGGTGCTCGAAGAGGTGCTGCGGCACAAGAAGATCGCGCCGATGCTCGGCGAACGCATCGACGACGACACGGTGATCGTGCATCCGTCCGAACGCGGCCACATCAAACAGATGTTGCTCAAGATCGGCTGGCCCGCCGAGGACCTGGCCGGCTACGTCGACGGCGAGGCGCATCCGATCGAGCTCGACTACACCGGCGGCCACTGGCATCTGCGCGACTACCAGGAGATGGCCGCCGACTCGTTCTGGGCCGGCGGCTCGGGTGTGGTGGTGCTGCCGTGTGGTGCGGGCAAGACGATGGTGGGTGCCGCCGCCATGGCGCGCGCGAAGGCCACGACGTTGATCCTGGTCACCAATACCGTCGCCGGGCGGCAGTGGCGGCGCGAGCTGCTGGCGCGCACCTCGCTCACCAAGGACGAGATCGGCGAGTACTCCGGCGAACGCAAGGAGATCCGCCCGGTCACCATCGCCACCTATCAGGTGATCACCCGGCGCACCAAGGGCGAGTACAAGCATCTGGAACTGTTCGACAGCCGTGACTGGGGCCTGGTCATCTACGACGAGGTGCATCTGCTGCCCGCGCCGGTGTTCCGGATGACCGCCGACCTGCAATCACGGCGTCGCCTCGGGCTCACCGCCACCCTGGTGCGCGAGGACGGCCGCGAAGGCGATGTGTTCTCCCTGATCGGCCCGAAACGCTATGACGCGCCGTGGAAGGACATCGAGGCGCAGGGCTGGATCGCCCCCGCCGACTGCATCGAGGTGCGGGTGACGCTCACCGATGCCGAGCGCATGGCCTACGCCACCGCCGAACCCGAGGAGCGCTACAAGCTCTGCTCCACCGCGCACACCAAGATCGCCGTCGTGGAATCCATCCTGGCCAAGCACCGGGACGCGCCGACGCTGGTGATCGGTGCCTACCTCGAACAACTGGAAGAACTGGGCGCGGCCCTCGACGCGCCGATCATCCAGGGATCGACGAGAAACAAAGAGCGCGAAGCGCTTTTCGACGCCTTCCGCCGCGGCGAGATCCCGGTACTGGTGGTGAGCAAGGTCGCCAACTTCTCCATCGACTTGCCCGAAGCCTCGGTGGCGGTGCAGGTTTCCGGTACCTTCGGGTCCAGGCAGGAGGAGGCGCAGCGACTCGGCCGGCTGCTGCGTCCCAAGCAGGACGGGGGTCAGGCGCATTTCTATTCGGTGGTCGCGCGCGACACGCTCGACGCGGAGTACGCGGCGCATCGGCAGCGTTTCCTGGCCGAACAGGGGTATGCCTATCGCATCACCGATGCCGACGACTTGCTGGGGCCTGCCGTCGGATAAGCGGAGGCAGCGGGCGCCGGATAAGCGGAGGCTCCACCTCCACAACTGTGCTAGGAATGAGACGTGCGACGCTTCGAATTCGTGGTGGACCGCAGCCATGCCCATGCGGTCAACGAAGTTGTCGCGGATCTGCGCCGGTTGCGCATCAGTGCGGTGGTCGCCGCCGCGGTCGCGGCGGCCGTCACCGCCTATCTGGTGTGGTTGAACCACCCCTGGTCCTATCTGCTGGCCGTGGCCTCCGCGCTGGGCGCGGTCACCGCGCTGTGGGTGGCGCTGTGGGCGCCGCGCCGCTCCCGCATCGACCGGCTGTACGCCGAGGGTGAGCTGGTCCCGGCCGTCGTCTCGCACACCTACCCGAGCGGGATGGTGCTGCTCGCGCTGGTGAACGTCGGCTGGCCCGATGAGACCCGCTACGCGCTGGTGGTGCGCAAGGTGCGGGCGCTGCCGGGTCATGAGGCCAAAGCGGGGGAGCGGGTGCCCGCGATCGCGGTACGCGGCGATCGCGCCTCCAGGACCGTCGGTGAGCTGCGTCAGGCCGTCGATGCCATGCCCATCGCCTGGGGTACCCGCGACGGCAGCGTCATCGAACGGGCCCGCGCCGCCATCAGCGAAGTGGAATGGCGACTGCTGTCGGACAATCTCGCCCTGGCCGACAAGGTCCGGCGCAGCTCGGCCAAACGGTTGCTGCTCGATCCGCAGCAGCTGCCAGGAGATCTCGGCTCCTGAACCGGACACCGCCTCTAGACTGAGCGGATGGTTCCGGCCGCCAACCTGCTGGCATTCGCTGTTGCTGCCACCGTGATCGTCGTCGTACCCGGGCCAGGGGTGCTGTTCACCATCGGCCGTGCGCTGGTGCTCGGCCGCCGCGCGGCGCTGGTGTCGGTGCTCGGGCACTGTGTCGGCGTTCTGGTTGCGCTGGTAGTGGTGTCGGTCGGTCTCGGCACGCTGCTGACCGCCTCGGCGGTGGCGCTGACGCTGGTGAAAATCCTCGGGCGCCGCGTATCTGATCCATCTCGGCATCCAAGCCATCCGGGAACGCAAGAGTCTGCGGGAGGCCCTCGGCAGCGAGGTCGCCGCGTTCGCCGACGCGCGGGTGTTCCGGCAGAGTTTCGTCGTCGGTATCACGAACCCGAAGGCGATCGTTTTCTTCGCCGCGGTGCTCCCGCATTTCGCCGATCCGGCCTCGGGGCCACTTCCGGTGCAGTTTCTCATCCTGGGAACCGTCTTCCTCGCGATCGCCTTGGTCAGTGACAGCGCGTGGGCGTTGCTGGCGGCCGCGGCGCGCAGCTGGTTCGCGCGTTCGCCGCGGCGACTGGAAGCGATCGGCGGAACGGGTGGCGCGATGATCGTCGGGCTCGGCGCGTCGGTGGCGTTGAGCGGAACCTCCCGCTGAGGCGACTACCATCCAACGGGGCCGGTGCACCGGTACCGGGTGGTGCGGTGTCGAACGAGGGGTGTGGGTTCGTATGAGGTTGTCCGGCGTGTCGGTCGTCGCGGTCGTGGCGGCGCTGCTGTGCGGGCTCGCGGGCCCGGTGAGCGCGCAGTCGGCGAACGATCCACTGGCCGGCGCACCCGGACTCGGTGATTCCTACTACCCGCTCGACGGCAACGGCGGCTACGACGTGCGCCATTACGAGGTCGGCATCGGCTACGAACCGCTCGCCAAGCAGCTCACCGGATCCACCCGCATCGACGCCACCGCAACCCAGGCCCTCACCTCGTTCAACCTGGATTTCGCCGGGCCGCCGGTGCAGCGGGTGACGGTGAACAACATCGCCGCCGGTTTCGAGCGCCACGGCGAACACGAACTGACCGTGCGGCCGTGGCTGCCGCTGCTGCCCGGGCTGCCGTTCACGGTGACCGTCGAGTACGCGGGACCGGCGACGGAGTCGGCGGGCGAGGGCTGGACTTTCGCACCGAGCGGCGGCGCGTTCGTCGTCGGTGAACCGCATTCGGCCACCAGCTGGTACCCGCTCAACGACACTCCCCGCGACAAGGCCACCTTCACCTTGCACGCCACCGTGCCCGCCGAATGGGAGGTGGTCTCCAACGGAATCCGCACCCGCGACGAGGTCCGCGACGGATCGCGCACGGTGAGCTGGGAGGCACGCCAGCCGATCCTCGGCTATCTGACGACCATCGCCATCGACAAATTCACCTACCTCGAGCAGCGCCGCGCCGACGGGACCCCGCTGCTGAGCGCCTTCGCGCCCGGTGCCGCGGGCAACCGCGAGCATGAGCAGCGGCTGCCGGAGATTCTCGATTTCACCGAATCCCTCTACGGCCCATACCCATTCGACACCTCCGGCGGCATCTACGTCGACGCGGACCTGTCGTTCTCGCTGGAGACCCAGACCCGTCCGATCTACGCGCCGTGGACCGATCTGAACACCGTGGTGCACGAAATCGCTCACCAGTGGTGGGGCGATTCGGTCTCGGTGTACAGCTGGGCCGATATCTGTCTCAACGAATGCCTGGCCAGCTACACCGCGGACTATCTGTGGCCCGAGCGGATGGAAGGCGCCGACGTCGACGCGATGTACCGCGAGACCGTGGCGCAGGCCGCATCGATGCCGCACTTCTGGGACATCCCGCTGCAAAACCCCGGCGCCGGAAACGAATTCACCTCCGTCTACTACCGGGGCCCGCTGTTCCTGCACGCGCTGCGCAAGCAACTGGGCGATGACGTCTTCTTCGCGGCGCTGCGCGAGTTCGCCACTGCCAACGCCTACGGCAACGCCTCGATGCCGCAGTTCCGTGACTTCATCCAGTCCGAGTCCGGCACCGATCTGAGCGGTTTCTTCGCCGCGTGGCTCGATCAGGCCGCGCCGCCGGCGGACGAATACCTGTTCCCCGGTGACCTCAGGGCCTGAGTGGCGCACACACGCCATCGTGTGATCAGAGTCACTGGCGCAGCGGAATATTGAGCTCGGGCAGGGTGATCGCAGCGGTCGCGTCGATCGGGTGCGCAGTCCATACTCGTTGGGCGTAACAACGCGCCGTCCGGCACCGACTCAGTGTTCGGATTGGACGTACGTCCATTACGTGGGCGGAATGTGGAAGGCACTACTGATGAATTATTTCGGTTTCCAAATGCTCGGCCGACTGCTCCCGAGCATTCTCGCCCTGTCGATGCTCGGCTTCTCCAGCATCTACTGAGCATCGGCTCCGCAGCCCGACCAGATGCGGCCGTCGTGATCGTGCGGGTATCCTCACCCGCGCGTTCATGATCCAGTGAACGCTTCGGTGAGAGAGGTTTTCACGTGAAGTTCCCAGGAACGCGGCTGCTGGCGCGCATCATGCTCGCTTTCGTCGCAGCGGTCGCGCTGGCGGTTGCGGTGACCGGATGTTCGATGTTCGAGGACGCGGGCAAGTCCGACACGGCCAAATCCGAGGTCGGCGACTGCATCAACGTCATCAGCTCTTCGGCGGTCGACTCGGAGACCGAGCCGGTGGATTGCTCGTCGGACAAGGCCGTCTACAAGGTCGTTCAGACCTACGACACCAAGACCGAATGCGCCGAGGACTACACCTCCTACGAGGAGACCCTCAACGGCGGAACCACCGCGTTCCTGTGCCTGGCGCCCAACTTCAAGCAGGGCAGCTGCTACGCCGACAGCATGCTCTCCGGCTACAGCTTCGCTGATTGCGCCGCTCCCGAGGCCAGCTTCCGGGTGATCCAGCGCATCGACGGTCAGGTCGACGAGCTGCTGTGCGGCGCGGACGCCAACAAGTTCATCACGGTGGCCGAGCCCAAGACCACCTTCTGCCTCGGTGATCCGAAGGCCTGATCAACCGGTCGTCCAGAACGGGCCGTGCCATTCCGGCACGGCCCGAGCTATTTCCGGGGGCGGGGGTTGTCGAGCGTGCGCGAGGCCGGCCAGTCGAGCGGCTTGCGACCTAATCGATCAGGGCGACCGACGCGATCCGGTGCAGCGTGAAGTGCCGGACGGCGCCGGTCACCGGATCCACCGCGTCGAGCTGACCGTTGCCGATCCGCACCGGCTCCACCACCCGCTGGATCGCGGTACCCGCCGCGTCGACGTAACCGATGTTCACCGCCCGGCGTCCGCGCGCGGCCAGTTGCAGCAGTGCCAGCGTCGCCGCGGTGCCGGTACGGGTCCCGTCCGGGCGCACCGATTGCGCCGACCGGGCTCCGGCCGCGCGCTCGCCGGCGCGCAATTCCCGCACCAGCAGTTCCAGTTGTTCGGTGCTCGGCGGGACCGGCCGATACGCCTGCCTGGCATTGGGCCGCACCGCGATGCGGGCGCCGCGCCGCCGCAGATCCACGATCGTGCCCGCCGAATCCTCCCCGGCCGGTGCGAAACCCGCGGCCCGCAACCGGTCGAGCAGCTCGCCAAGCGGGGCCTGCGAGATGGCGACCGTCGGGGCGATCGCGCGCAAGGCCAGCTCCGCGGCCACCGGCGCGTTCAGCACCTGGGTCAGCAGCGCCGGATCATCGCTGCGGACGAACGACTGCGCCATGCCCGCGCGTAGCTGACCGTGCCGCCGCGCCACGTCATCGATCAGGTAGGTCAGGGCCTGCGGGATCGGGGTGCGCGAGTGCCTGCTGAACAGCCCGTGTAGTTCGGCGGCGGTGAGCCCGGCGTCGAGCGCGCGCCGCACCGAGGCCTCGCCGATCCGGTACACGGTGGCCGCACCCGCGGATTCGACATCGGCGACCAACGCGATCCGACTCTGCAATTCCGCCGTGAGCGGACCGGGCGCGATCACCGTCAGATCCGCTTGCACCAGGACGTGATCCACCGGATCGGGCAGTGCCTGCTCCATCGCCGCTTCCGCCGCGCCGGCAGTGCCGGACTGTGCCGACAGCAGCGCCCGCCCCGGGCCACTCAGCGCGCCACGGCCGACGATGCCGAGGGCCGCCGCCTCCCCGAAGGTGCGTTCGACCGCTTCGAGCCGGAAATGCCTGCGCCAGCGCGGTGCCCGCCAGGCCAGCAGGCGCGCCGCGCCGGACGGCTCGAGGGCGGTGCCCGCGGGCAACTCCGCCAGCACCGCGAGCATCGCCCGCCGGTCGCGGACCGCATGCGGGGTGCGCAGTTCATGGGCGAGAGCCGCCAAGGGCTTGTCGTTGGCGTCGCGCATGCCGATCATCCACGGCACCCGATCCGATTCCAGCCAGGCCTGCGCCAGCGTCACCCAGCGCCGGGCCGGTGGCGCTTCCAGCCAGGAGTCGGCGGCCGGGGTGGGTGCCCAGAAATCGTCGGTGCTCTCGATATCCGGCGGCGGATCCGGCAGCCCGCGATCGATCAGCTTGGCGGCGGCGAGCAGTTCGATCAGCAGGCCGGTGCGCTGTTCGTCGGTGCCGGTGTGCTTGGCGATCCGGCGGGTCTCGCGCACCCCAAGACCGCCCGCGCGCAGGGCGGGTGCGGGCACCTGGCCGAGAACCTCGAGCACGCTCGCGCAATGACGCAGCAGTTCACCGACCTCGCCGGCACCCACCGCGTCCACCTCGTCCGGCGCATGAGTGGTGGTGGCCGGCGCCGGTGGGGTGAGCGCGTGCGGATCGGTGACGGGCTCGCCGCGCAGCACCTGGGCAACGGTGAGCGGTAGTTCCACGGTCTCCGCGTCCAGGGGCCGCAGCAGCCGCCGGTTCAGCAACTGCTGCACCGGACGGTCGGGCGGGGTGCCGGGGGCGGCGTCCTTGGTGCGTCCGCGCGGGCCGGTGGCGGCGAGTTTGTCGAGCAAAGCCCGTTCGGTGGGGGAGATCTCGGCCAGCGCGGCGGTGACCTCCGGTTCGGTCAGCGCGTCGGGCAGTTCGGTGGTGCTGCCCATCGGCCACGGAAGCGCCTCCGCGGCGGCGGGTACCACGCGCAGGGCGTCACCGTCGGTCCATACCAGGGCGCGGTCGGTGAGCCGCTTCAGCGCGGCGTCGACCGGCGCGGCCTTGACCCGCTCGCGCAGCAGCTTCTTCAACTCGCGACGGGTCAAGGGCGGCTGCGCGGAGGCGGCTCGCACGGCCAGGGTCTCGATGATGGCGAACTCGAGCGTGTCGAGCTCGTCGGCGGCGCGCAGCACCGAGGCCCGCTGTTCGGCGCGGGCGGCGAGCACCGTCATCGAGGAGGGCAGCGGCACCGCCAGATCGGGCCGCAGCTCGAGCAGCGACACCAGCTCGGCATCGCTGCGGGCGCCGAGCCAGTCGGCCAGAGAGTCGGTACCGGTCATCGGATTCAGCCTACGATGTGCGCCCGCACACCGCCGGAGCAGGAGCCGTGGCGGGCCTGCCACCGCATTCGGGGGCGACCATGTGCCCGGTTCGCGCCGGCCGCATGCCAGAATGGGCGCGTGGTGAACAAATCGAAGAAGCCCTATGTCGACAACGGCTGGCCGCAGGTCGCCGACGGTGAGCATGCGGTGACCGAGCTGTCGTCCTCGCGCTCCGGCAACCTGTCCCCGTTCGGCGAGGACACCGAATTCCCGGTGGCCGCCGACCAGCTGCCGTACGTCCACCCGCACACCGTTATCAACCGCTGAGCCGCGCCCCCGCGTCCGTCGACGTCGTCGCGGACCGTGGGCGACACGAAGGCTGTCGCCTTCGGTAGTTCATCGCACTCGGCAATGCTCTCGAAGTCCGTCCGCGTCGACGCATGTCCGCGGACGGCTTCGGTGTGCCCGGGGCGTGATTCAGCCTGCCCGGTGCCGAAGAGTTTTCGCCACCCGCCGCTGCCGGGTCCCGCCTTGCAGAAATAGCGCATCCAACCGAGGCGCGCGAAAACGACTGAAAACGACTGTGGCCCCGCATCCGATGGGATGCGGGGCCACAGTCGTAGTGAGACTCGGGTCAGGAGGGGAGCAGACCCTTGTTCGCCTCGAAGAAGTTCACGACGGCCGGGTCGAGCTTGGTGCCGTTGGCCTTGGCGGCGTTGAACACATCCAGCGCCTGCTGCGGCACCTGGACGCCCTGCGCCTGCACCACCGCGATGGCGCGGTCGACGGCGTCGAAGACCTGCTGGCTGCTGTCGGCGGCCGCCTGCTGCGGCGCGGCCTGCTGCTGCGGCGTGGGCTGCCAGCGCGGGCTCTCGGACTCGGCGGGGACCGAACGCTGGGTCGGGCCGCTGCTCAGGCCCAGCGAGGCCGAGCAGGAGGGCCATGCGCCCCAGCCCTGAGAGGCGAGCACGCGCTCGGCGACAGCGATCTGCTGTTCGCGGGTGGCCTGGTTCGCAGTGGCCGCGTATTCGCCGCCGCCGTGGGCCTTCCAGGTGCTCGGGGAGAATTGAAGTCCGCCTTGGTAACCGTTGCCGGTGTTGATCGCCCAGTTACCCCCGGCCTCACACTGCGCGAGTCGATCCCAGTCGGAGTCGGGTGCCGCGCTGGCGTTTCCGGCGAGGGCCACACCTGCGGTGCCCATGATGGCGCCGGTGACGGCGACCTTGGCTACGGTGCGCCCGGTGGAGGTTGGCTTGCGATGGCGTCCACTCATATCGGGTTCGTCTTCCTCTCGTACGCACCTGCGAGGCGCTCTCGCTCGGGTTCGGACTGAGAGGTCGTCCGTCCCGCCCTCACCCCTCAAGTCCGTCGGGGGTCCGGTACCCGCGGGGTGAGGTTCGGTGCGGCGGGCCGGTGGTTTGGTTGCCGGGTGGACCGGCTGGGTAAGACGGTACGACGAACTCCGCGAAAAATCACCATTTGGTAACCGGCGTGTACGCGGGGGTCTCGGCGCGGTCTCGGACGGGCATAGACCCCTCTGTGCAGCTAGGCGGGCTGCGCGGTGGGGGCGGCGACTGCAAGAACGTTCTGTTACCTGGCCGTTATGTGATGAGGATCACAGGCCGGATTGGGTAACGATTGCCCGGGGTAACTAGTTGAGGTCACTTGGCTCGTCGCCCGGAGCGCAGGGTGAACACCAGCGCCAAGACGAAGCCGATCGGCGTGAGCATCGCGAGCAGATACAGCCACAGCCCCGGCTTCCCGTCGGTGAGGATGGGCGTCAGGAAAATGGCGACGATCGCCAGCAGGCCGACCGTGAAGACACCGAGCGCGAGCTGGAGCAACCAGTCACCGGAGCGGCGCGGCGAGCCGCCCGATGGCGGCTGCGGGGGAGTGTTCGTCACCGCTGCACCGTAAAACTGATGTGCTCGAGCGGTGGGCACCGGGGTAGACTCGACGGCAATGCGCGTCCTGCATACCTGTGGGGCGCGTTCTTTCGCACAAGGGCAAGACCTGATCGCGGCGCCGCCGCGCGGGTGCTTCGAAGATGGATCCGCCCGGGCCGCAAGGGTCCGGGTTTTGAATGATGAACGGGTGAGCGCAGTGCCGACCGGCAGGGTGAAGTGGTACGACGTCGAAAAGGGCTTCGGCTTCCTTTCCCAGGACGAGGGTGAGGACGTCTACGTCCGCTCTTCCGCGCTGCCCCAAGGCATCGAGACCCTCAAGCCGGGCCAGCGCGTGGAGTTCGGGATGGCCGCGGGCCGTCGTGGACCGCAGGCGCTGAGTCTCAAGTTGCTCGAGGCGCCGCCATCGGTGCGTCAGGGCCAGGAGCGGGCCGCCCGCAAGGAGCCGGCCGCCCGCAGGCATTCCCCCGATGAGCTGCACGGCATGGTCGAGGACATGATCACCTTGCTCGAGGCCAAGGTGCAGCCCGACCTGCGCAAGGGCAAGTACCCCGATCGCAAGACCGCGCAGCGGATCTCCGAGGTCGTCCGGGCCGTCGCCCGCGAACTCGATCACTGAGCGGCGTCGTTCGCACGGCTCGGTCCATATAGCAGAACGGTCGCGGGCATCCTCGATGCTCGCGACCGTTCTGCTGTCCGGATGTGCCTACTCGGCGGTCCTGATCGACCACGCCGCATGCGGCACGTAGAACTCGGCGCCGGTCTCGTCGCGTGCCAGGATCGGCAGCTGCATCTCCACCCCGACCAGGCGTAGATCCGGTTCCGGCTGCGATTCGACGGTGATCGCGCGCACCCCGTCCGGGAATTCGGTGTGCCTGCGCACCTTGGCGATCTCCTCGCCCGAGGGCAGCGCGTACACCTGCTGGATCAGCCAGGGCGCTTCGGCGATCTCGTTGGGCAGCGACAGTTGCAGTGGATACCCCGGCGGCACCTCCAGGCTGACGGTCTCGCCGTAGCGGCAGTCCTCCATCCGCACCGTGCAGTACATGAACGGCGCCACCGTGACCGTGCGGCCGTGTGCGTACGCGGTGATCTCCGGGTCGTGCTCCTCCGCGTTCTGCACCAGCACCGTCAGCACACCGACGAAGGCGGTGGACAGCACGAGTACACCTGCGGTGAACAGCGCGACGATGGTGCGGGCGTTGAGTTTGCTCACCGGATGGGATCTCCTCGTCTGATGTCGGCGGTCCGGCTCTGGCGGCGGCCGGGGCTCGGGGTGGCGGTGGTGCCGTGGTGTGGCACCACCTGCTCGGCGTGCTGGGGCCGGTTGCCGCCGAGGCCGGGCAGCAGCGAATGGCCGCGGTAGCTCACCACAGTCTGGACCAGGCCGGCCACCAAGATCACCGACACCACCGTGAAACCCTTCCAGTAGTCGGTCGGCAGCAGCACACCGGCCGCGCCGCCGACCACCCAGCTCAGCTGCAGCACGGTTTCCGAACGCCCGAATCCGGACGCGATCGACTCCGGCGGCAGATCGTCCTGGATCGAGGCATCCAGCGACACCTTGGCCAGCGCGCTGGCACCGGCCGCGACCAGCGCCGCCACCGCCGCGCCGAGCAGATTGTCGGCGAAGATCGCGAACAGCGCGACGACCGCGCAGGCGGCCGTGCAGTTGACCACGATCAGCGAGGGCCTGCCCAGCTTGATCCTGGCGCCGCTGGCGTTACCGGCGAAATTGCCGATCGCGGCGGCCGCGCCGACCACACCGAGCATGGCCGCCTGCTGCACCGGACGATGCTCGGTGGCCTTGGCGACGAACGCCACATAGAAGGTGAGGAAGCCGGTGAGCACCCGGATACTGCTGTTGCCCCAGAGTCCCGTCACCACTGCGCGCCCCAGCGGTTGACGGCGTTTGCGGGCAGGCACCGCCGACTTCTTGCCCGAGGGGATGACTTCGGTATCGGGGTCGTCGCCGTGATAGCTCAGGGTGGCGGGCACCTCGCCCTCGGTGATCTCGACCCAGCGCGGAATCCGCAGGCTCAGGTAGGTGCCCGCGCAGGCGATGGCGACCGCGAGCACCAGCGCACCCGTCGAGCCGAAAGCGGCGGCCGCGAGCGCGGCGACCGCACCGGCGCCCATTGTCCCGCCGACCAGGCCGAACACCGTCAGCCGGGAATTGGTGCGGACCAGATCTATCCCCGGTGGCAGCACGCGCGGCGTCACCGCGCTCTTGAGCACGGCGAACGATTTGCTCAGCACCATCATGCACAGCGCCAGCGGATACAACGCCCAGGTATCGAAGTCGACGATGAGCACCACCGCCAGCACCGCGCGCACCGCGAACGACGACGCCAGCGCGAGCCTGCGCCCGCGCTGCAACCGGTCCAGCGCAGGCCCGATCAGCGGCGCGATCACCGCGAACGGCGCGATCGTGATCAGCAGATACAGCGCCACTTTGGTCTTGCTCTCGGCGGTCGCGCTGGCGAAGAACAAGGTGTTGGCCAGGGCGACGGCGATCGCGGCGTCCAGGGCGAAGTTCGTCATCGTCGCGTAGGTCAGCGCGGTCAGACCCGACTTGTCGGCGCCGTCGGCTTTGGCCGCGCGCTGGAAGGTGGCGAACCCCTTCTCGGTCAGTTCCTTACCGCGCAGCGCGGCGACCCGGGTGACGGTGAGTTTGCGCGGAACCCGGCGGTCGTCGACGCGACCGGCGTCGTCCTCGGGTGCTTGCGCGCGGTCGTCGACCCGGCGCGGCTGTTCGTCCTTGCGCATCGACCGCGTGAACCGTCCACCACGGCTCGGGTCGCGCTCGACCTCGGTCAGCGGACGGGTCGGTGGCGGCGTGGTGCCGGGATGGTCCGGGGGTAGCGGCGGCAGCGGACGACGTCTGCGTGGCGCGTTGGGGGGCGGGTACCGGTCGAACCCGGGGTGCCGCTCGTACGGTGGGTACTCTTCGCCGTCCCACCGACCGCGATCGGGACCGGGGGGATCGCTTGGAGTCGTCACAACGTCAATTCTGGCCCACAACGGCGGGTGGGGTTCACGCACGCTCCGGCGAATCCGCCGAAAGTGACGTGGTTCGCCTATGACGCGGGGACGAAACGCACTTCGAACATGGTCGGCCAGTACTTGCCGGTGAGCAGGAAGCGGTCGGTGCCGGGGATCTGGGTGATGCCGTTGAGGACGTCGGCGCCGGCGCGTTCGCTCGGCGGGAGCAGGCCGGAGGCGTCGATGGTGGCGAGGATCTCGCCGGTGCCGGGGTCGATGCGCAGGATTTCGTCGGTGGGCCAGTTGTTGGCGTAGACCGAGCCGTCGGCGGCGCACTCCAGTTCGTTCAGGCGGGCCGACGGGCGGCCGTTCAGGTCGACCGAACCGGTGCGGGCGAAGGTCACCGGGTCGCGGAAGGCCAGCGTGGCCGAGCCGTCGCTCATCACCAGCTGACCGTCACGGGCGCACAGACCCCAGCCTTCGCCCTCGTAGGAGACCTGCCCGCGCTCGGCCAGGGTGGCCGGGTCGCGGGCGAAGGCGATGCCGTCTTTCCAGGTGAGCTGCCACAGCGTGGCCCCGGCGACGGCGATGCCCTCACCGAACAGCGGCGGCGGCAACTCGGCGGCGGCGAGTTCGGCGCCGGTGGCGCGGTCGACGGCCCGCACACCCGACTCGCCCGGCATACCGGTGCTCTCGTAGAGCACCCCGTCGGTGATCTGCAAGCCCTGGGTGAAGGCGCGCGGGTCGTGCGGTGCGGTGCCGAGAACCTCCACGACCAGGTGTGGCGCCTGATCCGCCGGGTCGTCGGCGCGCGCGCAGCCGGTCGCGGTGAGCAGGCAGAGCAGGGCAGCGACGGCCAGCGAACGCCGATCGGTCTCCATACGGCAAAATGTAGGCCGTGAGCGCAGTTTCTGTTTCGGACTCCGGCGTGCGGCCCATCCTGGCCGACGCCGTCGAGCTTGCCCGTCGTGCGCTCCTCGAGCTGGAGCCATCCGGGGTCGGTGCGCATCTTGGTGTGTCCGCCGAGGACGACAACGCGGCAACACATCGCTTCGAGGCAACCCTGGCCGGCTATCGCGGCTGGCAGTGGGCGGTCGTGGTGGCGGCCCCGCCGGGCGCCGACCATCCGACGGTCAGCGAGTCGGCCCTGCTGCCCGGCCCGGACGCGTTGATCGCGCCGGAATTCGTGCCGTGGGACCAGCGGGTGCGCCCCGGTGATCTGGCACCCGGCGATCTGCTGGCCCCGCCGCCGAACGATCCGCGGCTGGCCCCCGGCTACACCGCCACCGGCGATCCGGAGATCGACGAGGTGGCCTATCAGGTGGGTCTCGGGCGCTCCCAGGTGCTCAGCCTGGAGGGCCGTGAGGAGGCCGCGCAGCGCTGGTACACCGAGTTCGGCCCCGACACCGAGATGGCCAAAGCCGCTCCGGGGACCTGCGGCACCTGCGGTTTCTACCTGCCGCTGGCCGGCGCGCTGCGGGCTTGTTTCGGTGTCTGCGGTAACGCGATGGGCGCCGACGGACACGTCGTGCACACCGAATACGGCTGCGGCGCGCACTCCGACGTCACCGTGCCGAGTGGCGCGGGTTCGCCGCTGTACGAGGCCTACGACGATGCCGCGGTGGACCTGGTTCCGACGGAATCGCTGCGCGCGGCGGGTGGTTCCGGAGCCGATGACTCCGCAACCGCGCAGATCGCCGAGGCCCCCGACTCGGGCATCAACGGTCGGCAGGACGTCGAGCCCGCCGACGCCGTCGAGTCTGCCGACCGGCCCACCGTCATCGAGCCTGCCGACGCAGCGACCGCCGCCGACGGCCCTGCTACCGCGGTCGATCCCGCCGAATCGGACACTGATCGGCCCGCCGAAACGGCAGCGCCGGACCCCGACGAGGCAGCTCCTTCGCCCGCCGAGACCGAGCAGGCCACCGCGTCGATACCGGTGACCGAATCGTCCAATGGCACTGGGGAATCAGAGTCCACCGCGGACTCTGATCGCCCCGAGACGGACGCCCAGTCGGAGTCCGGGTCATCGGCGCTGAGCTGAGCCCGGCCGGGGAAGACCCGTTCGACACCGAGTCCCTGCGCGCCGGTGTGCTCGCGGCCTGGCGGGATTCCCCGACCCGGCTGCGGGAGGATGAGGCGACCGAGGCCGACCTGGTGCGGGCCGGGTATCGGGACCGGCTGCTGACCGAGTTGGCGCAGAATGCCGCCGATGCCGCCGCGAAGGCGGGCACTGCCGGTCGGCTCGCGGTGTGGTTGGACGGCCGTTCGCTGCATATCGCGAATACCGGTGCGCCGCTGGACCGTTCCGGTGTCCATGCCCTGACCGCACTGCGCGCGTCGGGCAAGTCCGACCCGGCTGCCAGCGTCGGACGCTTCGGCGTGGGCTTCACCGCGGTGTTGACGGTCAGCGACGAGATCGAGATCCGCTCGACGACCGGGTCATTGCGGTTCTCGCGCGCCGCGACTCTGGACGCGCTGCACCAGAACGCCATTCAACCCCCCGGTGGGGCCGTTGCGGGTGAGCGGTGGCAGCCGCCGGCGCTGCGGTTGGTGTGGTCGAGTTCGACCGGCCCGGCGACGGGTTTCGATACCGAGGTCGTGCTGCGACTACGCGATGACGTCGACGCGCAGGACTTGCTGTCGGCCATGCGGTCCGAAGTTGTCGACCTCCTGCTCGAGCTGCCCTCCCTGCGTGAAGTAGGTGTCGGTGATGATGAATTCATCAGCACCACAGGGGATTACGCGAACGGAATCCAGGAACTGTGGATCAGCGGCCCGCAGGTGCATCAGCACTGGTGGCAGTTCCGTACCGCCCGCGCCCGCTGGCTGCTCCCGGTCCGGGATGGTCGACCGGTGCGCGCCGCCCCTGACGTCCTGCGCGCACCGACTCGCTCCGACGAAGAACTGTCGCTCCCGGCTCTGCTGATCGCCGATATCGCCATGCAACCCGACCGGCGCCGCCTACTGCCCGGCGCGCACGTGGCGGAGCTGGCCTCCGGCTACGCCGATTTCGCCCGCGCCCTCCCGCCACATGATCGCCTCACCCTGGTTCCCGTCCCCGGGTTCGCGCGCAGCGAGGCCGACGGACTGCTCCGCGAAGCCGTCATCCGCGAACTCCAGACCCATCCGTGGCTGCCGGTCATCGCGCCGGCGGGGCACAACACAAGCTCTGACTCTTCTCGTGCCGAACCCGAAGTTTTCGCCGAACATGCTCTGGCCGATTGGGGCCGCTCCGATGCGGAACCGCCCGGCCTCCCCGGCGATGTGCTGTCCTCCGGGGGCTCGGGTCAGGACGCCGTCGCCGTCCCCACTCGGGCCAGCGTTTTTCCTGGCCTCAGCTCCGAACTGGCCGCCCTGCTGGCCGATGTCCTCGGCCCGCTGGTGATTCCGGAACTGTCCGGCGGCCCGCACTCCGAAGCGCTGTCGGTCCTCGATGTGCACCGGATCGGCTTGGCGCGCTTGGCCGAGCTGTCGGGTGGGCTGGATCGTTCGCCCGCGTGGTGGCATGAGCTGTACGCGGCGCTCGAGCCGTACGTTACCGATCCGCTGGCCGTCGAAGAACTCGGCGCACTCGCGGTCCCGCTCGCCGACGGCCGCCTGGTCACGGGGCCGCGCACGGCCGTTCTCGATGACGAATTGCACGCACCGATCCCGGTGCACTGGGCGCGCTTGATTCATCCGGAGGCCGCGCATCCGCTGCTGTCGCGGCTGGGCGCCAGCCAGGCGACGGTGCGCGATCTGCTGTCGGATCCCGGATTGCGCGCCGAACTCGAGGACAATCCCGCCGATCCGGACACCACCGATGCGGTGCTGCGGCTGGCGGCCCAAGCGGATCCCGCCGAGCTTCCGTCCTGGCTCGGCTTGCTCGAATTGCCCGATGACGCAGGTGAATTGCTCCCTGCCGACGAGTTGCTGCTGCCCGATGCACCGCTGCGTGCGGTGCTGGTGGCGGATTCGCCATTCGGCACAGTAGACCAGGAGCTGGTCGATCGCTACGGCCCCGAGGCACTCCGTGCGGTGGGTGTCGGCTGGGATTTCGCGATCGTCAGCGAGATCGATCCGACCGGCCCCGACCACGACCTCCCGGACGAAGAGGCCTGGTGGGCGGGGCTATCGGAGGACCCGCCCGAACTGACCGCAGTGCGCGATCTCGACCTGGTCGATGACGCCGCCTGGCCGCAGGCCTTGCGTCAGCTGGCAGCGGGCGAACGCACCCGCCCGCTGCTGGCCGACCGGGATGGCTACACGGCGTGGTGGTTGCGCCGTTTCGCCCACATCGACGGCACTGCGCTCGGCGTTCTTCGTCACCCCGATGAACCCGAATTCGCCGGTCTGCTCCCCGAATTCGCCCCTCCCGGTTTCTCCCGCGCCGAGATCGACGCCCTGCGCCCGGTCCTCGCCGATCCCGCGGCGATCACCCCGGAACTGGCCGAAGCGCTGCTGAAGGCACTCGCGGACCCGGCGAAATCGCCGACTCCCCAGGTCACGGCACGTACCCACGCCCTGCTCGCGGCCGCCGAAGAGCATCTGGATCTCAGCGAACTCGAACTCCCCGACCTGGTGCGGGCGCTGTCGGGCGCGACGGTGGATTCAGGGCAGGCGATGGTGCTGGATCAGCCGTGGTTCGGTCTGGCGATTCCGCCGCATCACCTGGTGGTGGGCGCGGTGGAGTCGGCGGCCGCCTTGGCCACTCTGCTCGATCTGCCGCTCGTCTCGGAGACGGTCACGGCCGAGGTGATCAGCACCGGACGCGCGAGCACCTGGGCGAGTGAGCCGATGGGCGTGGTGCTGCGTCAGTTGTTCGGTGTGCCCGAGGACGACGGGGATCTGATCGTGCACGACGAGCTGCGCGTTCGGCTGACGGGCGCGGTGCAGCGCACGGCCGACGTGCTGTGGTGGCGCGACGGCGACACGACCCACATCCGAAACCCGCAGGCCGGGGACTGATCCGGGCGAATCTACTTCGCGTAGGTGCTGAGCATCTCGGCGAGCACATCCAGCTGCGTGCGCACGCTTTCACTGTCGTTGTCCACCAGCCAGCGCAGCACGATCCCATCGATCACGCTGAGGGTGAAGCGCGACAGGGTCTGCACCGGCACGCTCCACTCGGTGGACGTGGCGTCGCGGGCGTGGTCGAGGATATCGGCGACGGTGGAATCGTTGAACGCGTACTGTTCCCGCGCGATCGCCAATTTCGCCGGTGTCTGCTCGCCTTCGCGCAGCGCGTAGGTGGTGGTCTCGTAGGTGAGCAGCTGACGTTCCGGTGTAGCTTCGATGTTGAGCCACATCAGTTCCAGACCGTTGCGCACCAAAGATTGCAACGCCGCTTTTCCGGTTCCGGCTTCCTGCCAGACCGTTTCATTGGCGTCGACGGAATCGCGCAATTCCATCGATAGCGCTTTGACCAGCTCGGTCATCAGCGCGTCCTTGTTTTCGAAACAGTAATGCACCACACCGAGCGAGACGCCTGCCGCTTGCGCGACATCGCGCGTGGTCACGCCCGCCACACCCTTTTTCTCGGCAAGGCCGATCGCGGCCTCGATAAGGTGGGCCCGTCGTTCTTCGACGCTCAATCGGGAGGACACCTGAGCGAGTTAAGCGCTCGCAGCGCGAACAGTCAATTCGCCGACCCGAAAAATTCGTACTGGACGCCTGTCCAGATCTGTGGTTCGCTGCCAAAGATCGAAGGGAGTCTGTGATGTCGGTAACCCCCCGCAGGACGATGCTCGCCCGGACGGCGGTCGGCTCGGCCGCCCTCGCGGCGATGCCCGGGCTATCGGGCGCTTTCGCGGCAACGGCGGGTGCCGCGTCCGGCGAGTACGAGATCGGCGCCGGCCTGTCCGACATCACCGGCCCGGCAGCCGAATGCGGCATGATGGGCTACTCCCAGCTGGAACAGACCACCGCGGGCATTCATCTGCGGCCGAGGGCCAGGGCGTTCATCATCGGTGCGGGCGGGCGCCGGGTCGTGTTCGTGGTCGCCGACAACGGCATGATCTTCCAATCGGTGCATCGCGGGGTGCTGCTCGCGCTGGCCGAGCGCTTCGGCGACCTCTACACCGAGCAGAACGTGCTGCTGACCTCCACGCATTCGCACGCCACCTGCGGCGGATCCAGCCACGACTACGCCTACAACCTGTCGATTCTCGGTTTCCAGCAGCAGGTCTACGACGCCGAGGTGCAGGGCATCGTGGAGGCCATCGCCGCCGCGCACGCCGATCTGGGGCCCGGTTCGCTGGCCGTCGGCCGCGCGCAGCTGCGCGATGCCAGCGTCAACCGATCCCGAATCGCGTTCGACCGCAATCCCGAGGCCGATAAGCGGTATTTCCCCGACGCCATCGATCCAGCGGTGACGGTGCTGTCGCTACGCAAAGGCGGACGTGAGATCGGCGCCATCACCTGGTTCGCCACCCACAACACTTCGATGACCAATGAGAATCGGCTGATCAGTTCCGACAACAAGGGTTTTGCCTCGTTCAGCTTCGAACACACCGAGCACGGCGTGCGTTACCTGGACGGGCGTGCCGATTTCATCGCCGCCTTCGCACAGACCAATGCCGGTGATATGTCACCGAATCTGAATCTGCGGCCGGGCTCGGGGCCGACCGACGACGAATTCGAGAACACCCGAATCATCGGTGACCGGCAGTACCGCGCCGCGAAGTCCGCCCTCGCGGCGGCGACATCGATCGGCGGCCCGGTGGACGCCATGCTGTGCTACATCGATCTGGCCGATATCGCCGTCGACGGCCGCTTCACCCCCGACGGCCTGCCCCGGCGAACCGCGCCGGCCGCCGCCGGGGTTTCGCTCATCGCGGGCAGTGTGGAAGACGGCCCCGGCCTGCCCGGCGGCCCGATCCCGGAAGGCGTGACCAACCCGTTCGTCGCCGCACTCGGCGATCCGCGCGCCGCGGCGCCGGCGTGGCTGGCCGATGCGCAGGCCCCCAAGGCGATCGCCGCACCCCTCGGGCTGCTGCCGCCGGTGCCGTGGGTGCCGAATGTGGTGCCGATCCAGTTGGTGCGCATCGGCGAGCTGTATCTGGCCGCGGCCGGTGGTGAGTTCACCATCGTGTCCGGGCTGCGGGTGCGCCGCGCCGTCGCCGACGCGCTCGGTGTGGACGTCGAGCAGGTGCTGATGCAGGGCTACGCCAACGCCTACCACGAGTACGTGACCACACCGGAGGAGTACGACGCCCAGCACTACGAGGGCGCCTCGACCCTGTACGGCCGCTACACCCTCTGCGCCTACCAGCAGGAATTCACCCGGCTGGCAACAGCGTTCGCGGCTCGTCAGCAGATCGCGCGCGGCCCCGCCCCGCGCGATGTCTCCACATTGCAGCCGAACTTCGTTCCGGCGCCCGGTCCCGATGCGACGCCTGCGGGTCGCGTTTTCGGTGACGTCCTGGTGCAGCCGCCCGCGACGGCGTCCCCGGGCTCGCGCATCGAGGTCGAGTTCGTCTCGGCCCACCCGAAGCACAACCCGAGGCGCAACTCCACCTTCCTCGAAGTGCAGCGGCGTAGCTCGTCGGGCCGATGGGAACGCGTGGCCAACGAAGGCGAATGGGCGGTACGTTTCCACTGGCGCTCACCCGGCCCCGGCATCTCCCTGGTCCGCTTCACCTGGGACATCCCCGCCGATGCGGCTCCAGGGCGTTACCGCTTCCAGCATTTCGCCGACCGCCTCGGCACCGACGGATCGCTGACCCCGATCACCGGCACCAGCAACGAATTCGATATCGCCTGATCCGGCGATGCGCCTCGGACCCTTACCGAAACCTCAGAGAACCACCAGGCCACGCGCCACATTCTGGTTCTAGCGTCGCGGTGTGATCGGAAAACGGGCCCGCTGGGCACTTCTCGCTGCTGTCGTCGTCGCTGCCGGAGCGATGGGCGGATTCGCCGCCTGCGCTCGTTCGTCGGCGGCGCCGACCGGGATCGCGCTGGTGAACGCCGATTCCGGGCCAACGGGAAAACGGGTGGTGCAGGCGGTGCAGGAGGTCGGTGAGTACGAGTGGACGGTCCTCGCGCCCGGCGAGGCGGACGTCGACGATTATGCGGCCGTCATCACGCTGCCCGCTGATCTCACGGAGTCGATGGGCACATTGGCGGGGCCGCAGCCGCGGCGCGCGCAGGTTTCCGTGGCCACGCATGCGGGCGCCGACGGCGAGCTGGTCGACGGGGCTGTTTCGACAGTGACCCAACGCATCGGGGCCGTCGGGGTGGAGGCGGCGCTTTCGGCGACGGCCGCCGCCCGGACGGAGATGACGAGTGTGCAGTTCAGCGCCCAATTGTTGAACGCGGGCGTGAACGCGGCGGCGGCCGGTGCGGATCAGTTCTCCGCCGGCGCCGATCAGCTGCTCGGGTTCCTGGATATGGCCAAGAACGGCTCCGCGCAGTTGACCTCGGCGATCGAGCTGTTGAACACCACCGTCGACGGGGCGGCCGCGCAAGCCGAACAGCTCGCAGCCGCGCTCGATTCGACGAACCTGACCATCGCCCAGGTGCAGCAGTCGGCGAACACCATGAGCTCGGGCCTCGATCAGATCCTGCCGCTGCTGCGCGGCCTGCCGTTCGCCGGCGACCCACAGGTGGCCGATGTGATCAACAAGCTGCAAGCGCTGCGCGACGTCTCCGGCCAGGCCGGTACACAGCTCACCGGCCTCGGCGAGCTGACCGGCGCCGCCGTCGACCCGAACACCGATCTGGGCACCCTGCTGCGCACCGTGGTGGCCCGATTGACCGGTGCGAGCGACCAACTGGCGCAGGGCGCCGAGCTCGCCGAATCCCTGCCGCAGCTCGCGGAGCAGGGCGGCGCGCAGCTGCTGGCGGCCATCGGCATGATCGAGACCGGCATCGGGCAGCTCCAGGGGATCGTCGGCAACCTGAACAGCCAGACCGGCAAGGCTCTCGCCGCACTACCGCAGGGTGGCAAGGCCCAGCAGTCGGCGGTCGCACTGGCGCTCACCGATCCGGTGGAGATCGTGCGGGAGTGAGCGGGCGCCGCGGGCTCGCCGGTTCCAAGGCATGCCGCCGCCCTCGCGACCCGGGCCGGCACGGCGCTCGCCGCACGTCCGCAATGTGGCAAGGCGCAGCAGTCGGCGGTCGCGCCGGCGCTCGCCGATCCGGTGCGCCCGCGACCTTCGGCGCCAGATGTCAAGCAGGCGAACCGTTGTCGAGCGTGATCGGTAGCCGATCGGGCATTCCGAAACGCGGGTAGAGATCGTAGAGGTGGAAGCGGGTAATCGCGGAGATCCGCGCTCCCGCACAGGTCAGCACGATCAGTCCCGCCGGTGACGCGGCCGTATCGGTCGGACCGGCGTGCGGGTCGTCCAGGTAGGTGGCGAAGGCGGGCTGGGTATTGGCGCTGGTCGGCCACAGGTGCGCGCGCCGCGTTCCGCGATAGCCGAACGAGGCACGCAGGAACTCCGCGATCGCATCCGGTCCGTGGTATTCGTGCGGTGCGGGCGGCATGGTCAGCCAAGCGTCGTCGGTGAGCAGTGCGACCACCCCGTCCACGTCACCGGCGAGATAGGCCTGCGCGAAACGCTGTGCGAGCGACTGTTCGGTGGACGAGCCGGGCCGTGTCCCTTCGAGGCTCCCATGTTCGCGTCGCAATGTCGCCCGCGCGCGTTGCAGCGTTCCCTTCACTGCCGTCGGTGTGCTGTCGAGCAGATCGGCGACCTCGGCGGTCGGGAACCCGAGCACATCGCGTAGCACGACGGTCGCGGTGTGCAGCGGCGGAAGTCGTTGCAGCGCGGCCACGAAGGTGAGTTCGACGGTGGCGCGTGCCTGATGGTTCGCCTCCGGCCCCGCAGCCGGGTCGGCGACCTCCGCGAGCACGTCGTCGGGCACCGGTTGTAGCCAGGTGATCGAATCCCTGCGGGTCGGTTCCGGCGGCTGGAACGGCGGTATCGGCTCGGGTGGGCGGCGCCGAGCCGCGCGCAGGACGTTGAGGCAACGGTTGGTCGCGATCCGGTACAGCCAGGTCCGCAGCGAGGAGCGCTGTTCGAAGTCCGCCAGGCCGCGCCAGGCCGCGAGCAGCGTTTCCTGGAGGGTGTCCTCGGCCTCGGTCAACGATCCGAGCATCCGGTAGCAGTGCACCAGCAGTTCCCGCCGATACGGTTCGGTCAGCTCATCGAAGGCCCGCTCGTCACCGGTGCGGGCACGTTCGAGGACGGTCTGCTCCACCCGGCCATGGTGCCATCCGGGCAGATCCGCCCGCCGCGTTCCGTTCTCCGCCGCGGCGGTGTCGGTATCGGTGAGGGCGGCAGCGAGCGGCCCACCGACCCGGAAGGACATCATGACCAGCAGTGCATTGCAGACCGCGCTGGAGTACCACCGCGCCTGGACCGGCCACGACTTCGACCGCGCCATCACCTACCTGGCCGACGACCTCGTCTGCGAGGCGCCGTCCGGGCGGATCACCGGCCTGGCCGATTTCCGGGCCTTCATGGAACCGTTCAGCCAGATCATGACGAGCTCGCAGCTGCTCGGCGCGTTCGGCGACGACGACACCGCGATGCTGATGTACGACACCACCACCGTCCCGGTGCCGCACGCACCCGGCGCCGAGCTCTACACCGTCGCGGACGGCCGGATCACCCACATCCGGATCATCTTCGACCGTGCCCCGTTCGAGGCCGCCGCGGCGGCCGCAGCGTCTCGACCCAGCTGACACAGCACTGCGGCCCGCACTCGACGAGCGCGGGCCGCAGTGGGGAGGCCGAGATTACTTGGCGTCCAGCAGATCGATGACGAAGACCAGGGTCTTACCGGAGAGCCTGTGGCCCGCACCGGCGGGACCGTAGGCCAGCTCCGGCGGAATGGTGAGCTGACGGCGTCCGCCGACCCGCATCCCCGGAATACCGTCCTGCCAGCCCTGGATCAGGCCACGCAGCGGGAAGGTGATGGACTCGCCGCGGTTCCACGACGAATCGAACTCCTCGCCGGTGTCGAATTCGACTCCCACGTAGTGCACCTCGACGGTGCCGCCGGGCACCGCTTCCGCGCCGTCACCGACGGTGATGTCCTTGATGACGAGCTCGGTGGGCGCGGGGCCCGCCTGGAATTCGATCTCCGGCTTGCTCATTCGCATATCCCCTTCGATATGTGGGTTCTTCGTCGGCTTCAGCGGTTGGTGATTTCGTGGTAGTCGCGCGCACCGTAACCGGTGTAGATCTGGCGCGGACGGCCGATCTTGAGCGGCTCGCTGTGCATTTCCCGCCAGTGCGCGATCCAGCCGGGCAGCCGGCCCATGGCGAACAGCACGGTGAACATGCGGGTCGGGAAGCCCATGGCCTTGTAGATGACGCCGGTGTAGAAGTCGACGTTCGGGTACAGGCGGCGCTCGACGAAGTAATCGTCGGTCAGGGCGGCCTCTTCCAGCGCCTTGGCGATGTCGAACAGCTCGTCGTCGCCGCCGAGCTTGGCCAGGATGGCGTCGGCGTGCTTCTTGGCGATGGCCGCGCGCGGGTCGTAGTTGCGGTAGACGCGGTGCCCGAAGCCCATGAGCTTCACGCCGTCTTCCTTGTTCTTGACCTTGCGGATGAACTCCTTGACGTCGCCGCCCTGGGCCTTGATGTCGTTGAGCATTTCCAGCACGGCCTGGTTGGCGCCGCCGTGCAGCGGGCCCCACAGTGCGTTGATGCCACCGGAGACCGAGGTGAACAGGTTGGCATCGGAGGAACCGACCAGGCGCACGGTGGAGGTGGAGCAGTTCTGCTCGTGATCGGCGTGCAGGATCAGCAGCATGTCCAGTGCGGCGGCGATCTCCGGGTCGACCTCGTAGGGCTCGGCCGGGAAGCCGAAGGTCATCCGCAGGAAGTTCTCCACCAGGCTCAGCGAGTTGTCCGGGTAGAGGAACGGCTGGCCGACCGACTTCTTGTACGAGTAGGCGGCGATGGTCGGCAGCTTGGCCAGCAGGCGGATGGTGGACAGCTCGACCTGCTCGGGGTCGCGCGGGTCCAGCGAGTCCTGGTAGTAGGCCGACAGCGCGTTGACCGCGGACGACAGCACCGGCATCGGGTGCGCGTTGCGCGGGAAGCCGTCGAAGAATCGCTTGAGATCCTCGTGCAGCAGGGTGTGACGGCGGATCTTGTCGGTGAACGACTCGAGCTGTGCCTGGGTCGGTAGCTCGCCGTAGATGAGCAGGTAGCTCACCTCGATGAAGGTCGAGCGCTCGGCCAGCTGATCGATCGGGTACCCGCGGTAGCGCAGGATGCCTGCCTCGCCGTCGATGTAGGTGATGGCCGACTTGGTGGAGGCGGTGTTGACGAAGCCGGGGTCGTAGGTGGTGTATCCCGTGCTCGCCAGCAGCTTGCCCAGATCGATGCCGTCGTTGCCCTCGGAGGCCTCGGCGATCGTCATGGGGTATTCGCCACCGGGGTACGTCAGCACCGGCTTGGCGTCGTTGATGTGATTCTCGGGCACGGAAGGATCCCTCTCAGGCTATGACCGTCGGCACCGGGTGCGGTCGGCACGGCGGTGCGCTTGACCATGACGCTAGTCGCTGCTTCGCCGGGCTCGGGCAGGAGGGTGCCCACCGCACGATCTCACAAACGTACAGCCGGGCGGTGAGGCCGGGGTGCTCACGCCGGCACCGGTTCGGCCGCTGACCGGCCCACCCGGTATCGCACGAAGGCCGGGAAGGCCAGCGCCGCGAGCACCACACCGACCACCACCAGCACTCCACCGCCGGCGGCGGCCACGGCGGTACCCAGGCTCGCGGCGGCAAAACCGTGCGCAACATCACCGATCCGCGGGCCGCCCGCGACCACGACGATGAACACGCCTTGCAGCCTGCCGCGCATTTCGTCGGTCGCGACGGTCTGCAACATCGTCATCCGCAGCGCGGCCGAGACCATGTCCACCGCACCGCCGAAGGCGGAGCAGGCCAGCGCGATCCACAGGCCGGCGGCGACGCCGAGCCCGTGTCCGGTGAACCCGACCGCGAGCCCGAAACCGACCATGGCCAACCCCCACAGCGCGATGCACACGATCACCGCGAGCCCTTGCCGGCGCACCCGCGGAATCCACCCCGAGAACACCCCACCGAGCACGGCGCCCGCCGACATCGACGCGAACAACAGCCCGAGTGCGACGCCGCCGGTGGCCGGATCGCCGAAGGTCTCGTGCGCGATCTGCGGGAACAACGCGCGCGGCATCCCGAACACCATGGCGATGATGTCGACGGCGAACGAGGCGAGCAGGATCCGCTGGGTGGCCAGGTAGGCGAAGCCGTCGAACACCGTGCGCAGGCCCGCGCGGCGCACCGAACCGGTCGGCGGCAGCGACGGTAGCCGCCACACCGCCCACAGCGTGACCAGCAGTGCGATCGCGTCGATCAGGTACAACGTGGACAGCCCGATCAGCGGGATGAGCGCACCGGCGAGCACCGGTCCGGCGATGGCGCCGAACTGGGTGACCGTCATCGACAGCGAATTGGCCGCGGCCAGTTGGCTTTCCGGCAGCAGCCGGGGGATGGTCGCGCTGCGCGTCGGCTGGTTGACGGCGAAGAAGCCCTGCTGCACCGCGAACAGGCCGAGCACCAGCCACACATTGCCCGCACCGACCGCGGCCTGGATCCAGAAGGCGAGCGCGGTGAGTCCGGTGCCCGCGTTGGTGATCAGCAGCAGCGTGCGCCGGTCCATCACGTCGGCGAGGGCGCCGCCCCACAGCCCGAACACGATCAGCGGCACCAGCCCGAACAGCCCGGCCAGTCCGACATAGCCGGAGCTGCCGGTGAGCTGGAAGATCTGGGTCGGCACCGCGACGACCGAGAGCTGGGCCCCGATCGTGGTGACGATGCCGGAGGTCCACAGCCTGCGGTAGTCCGGGTCGCGCAGCGGCCTGGTGTCGGCGAGCACTTTCACCGGCCGCAGATTATGCGAGCCGCACCCGATCCGGCCAGATCTTATTCATCACATGATTGGATGCATTGCCCGTCCGTGGATCAGGGCTGTAGGCGCTGGACCGTCATGGTGTCGCCGTCGACGTCGACCCGGATGCGGTTGTGTAGGCGTCCCTGCCGTCCCTGCCAGAATTCGACCTCATCGGGACGCAGCAGGTATCCACCCCAGTGCGGCGGCACCGGAATCTCGTCGACGCCGGCGAACCGCGCCGTGGTCTCGGCCAGCGCGCGATCGAGTTCGGCCCGCGAGGCGATCGGCCTGGACTGATGCGAGGCCCAGGCGCTGAGCTGAGAATCACGCGGGCGCGAGCGCCAGTAGACGGCGGTGGTCTCGGCCGAGACCCGCTGCACCGGGCCGCGCAGATGCACCTGTCTGCCCAGCGCGGGCCAGACGAAGGTGGCCGCCGCGAACGGCACCGCGGCCAGTTGCGTCCCCTTTGCCGAGTCGTAATTCGTGTAGAAAGTCACACCTTCGGGCGAGAGTCCTTTACACAGCACGGTCCGCGCGACCGGGCGCGGTGTGCCATCGGCGGTGAGCGCGACGGTGGCCAGCACCATGGCGTTGGGCTCGGCGATGCCGACCGCGGTGGCCTGCTCGATCCAGTGCCGCAGCAACGGTTCCCAGCCGCCTGCCAGCCAGTTCTCGTCCAGATCGGCATCGCGGGCCCCGGTGCCGGGCGTGCCTTCGCTGTCGAAGGGCCCGGCACCGTACTCGACGCGCATGGCGGCGAGATCCGGGTAGGAATTGTCCAGGTCACGCATGGGGCAGACGTTACTCCGCAGTAGCTAGGGGCTAAGGTTTTGGTGATCGGCATGTGCCGCGACCACCGTGCACCGCGAGCCATGCGACCCGACGTGCAAGGAGAGTCACCACATGACTACCAGCCCCGCGGTTCCCCCGGATTTCGTCAGCGGTCTCGAGGGTGTCGTCGCGTTCACCACCGATATCGCCGAACCCGACAAGGACGGTGGCGCACTGCGCTACCGCGGGGTGGATATCGAAGATCTGGTCGCCAACCGGGTGACCTTCGGTGACGCCTGGGCGCTGCTGGTCGACGGCGAATTCGGCCGCGGCCTGCCGCCCGCGGAGCCGTTCCCGCTCCCGGTGCACACCGGCGACGTCCGGGTCGACGTGCAGGCAGGCCTTGCCATGCTCGCCCCGATCTGGGGTTACGAGCCGCTGCTCGACATCGACGACGAAACCGCGCGGGAGAACCTGGCGCGCGCCTCGGTGATGGCGCTGTCCTACGTGGCGCAGTCCGCGCGTGGCATCTACCAGCCCGCCGTCCCGCAGCAGAAGATCGACGAGTGCACCACGGTCACCGAGCGGTTCATGACCCGCTGGAAGGGCGACCCGGATCCGCGACACACCGAGGCCATCGACGCCTACTGGGTCTCGGCCGCCGAACACGGCATGAACGCCTCCACCTTCACCGCGCGCGTGATCGCCTCAACCGGTGCGGACGTGGCGGCCTCGCTCTCGGGCGCGATCGGCGCCATGTCGGGTCCGCTGCACGGCGGCGCTCCGGCCCGCGTGCTGCCGATGATCGAAGAAGTCGAGCGCACCGGCGACGCCCGCGCACTGGTCAAGGGCATCCTCGACCGCAAGGAGAAGCTGATGGGCTTCGGCCACCGGGTCTACCGGGCCGAGGACCCGCGGGCCCGGGTGCTGCGCAGCACCGCCCAGCGGCTGAGCGCCCCGCGCTTCGAGGTGGCCGCCGCCCTGGAGCAGGCCGCGCTGGCCGAACTGCGCGAGCGTCGCCCGGACCGTGCCATCGAGACCAACGTGGAGTTCTGGGCCGCGGTCATCCTCGACTTCGCCGAGGTGCCCGCGCACATGATGCCGGCCATGTTCACCTGCGGCCGGACCGCGGGCTGGTGTGCGCACATCCTGGAACAGAAGCAGCTCGGCAAGCTGGTGCGCCCGGCCGCCATCTACACCGGGCCGGGGCCGCGCAAGCCCGAAGAGGTCGCCGGCTGGGCGTCGATCGCGCACAGCTGATGCCGCCCGGTCGCGGGGCGGCGCGTTTTCACCACGCGCCGCTACCGGACCGCTGGGTCGCCTCGGCGCGGCGACGGCTACTGATCACCGCAGCGCATCCCGCAGTACCGCATTCACCTGTGCACAGGCGGCGCGGGTGCCGACGCCGGTCTACCGCTCACCCAGCGACGCGGCCCAGTCGACGGCCACCGATTCGCCCCGGTCGACGGTGAAGAAGGCGACCTCGAGCCGTTTACCGAGATCCACCAGGCCGATCGCGGACAGCGGTACCGGCTGCACCAGCCGCACCCGCCAGGGCGCGGGCTCGTCCCAGGCCTGCAATTCCAGATCCAGCCGAAGCACCGGATCGTCGCGGCCGGAGTAGTCGGCGGCCATGGGTGTCGCGGCGAGCACCGTGGCCTGGGCGCGGCGGCCGTCGGCCAAGATCTTCGCGATGCCGACCCGGCCCGGTTCGGCATCGTCGGACACCTGCAGCACCACGCGCTCGCGGTCGCCCGGGTCGACCCGGCAGCACACCACGTCGCCCGGACGCATTCGGTCCAGGTCCTCTTCCCGCATCCGCTGCCGCACTCTGGTCTCGTAGGGCGGTTCGCCGTCGAGCTGTACCCGCACCCAGAACACGTGCCCGGCCTCCCTGCGGCGTGGTCGCACACCGAGCACGGTGGCGGTGCCGTGGGTGCCGCGCAACAGCAGCTCGCGCCGAGCCGAGCCGGTGAGCACGCCGGCCTGCGGGCCGATGCGCCACCGCAGCCGCGGACGCAGGCTCGACACCGCCAACGCGATGCCGAGCAACCACAGGCCGATCCCCGAACGCCGAGCACCCGCCGCGACGCCCCGCGGCCCGCTCCGGCGACGCCGCCGCCCGGCCCACGCCGACCGCACCCCATGCCCACCGCGTGATCGCCGCCCGGAGTTTGCCGACAGCATGCTCATGAGGGTTCAGGTTAGCCGGAGGGTGGTACACACCACAGCGATACCGCGACTACGCTGTTCGCCATGACCAGTGCGTTCCCGACCATTCCCGACGACCTCAAGCCTGCCGACGGACGTTTCGGTTGCGGCCCCTCCAAGGTGCGACCGGAGCAGCTGCGGTCCCTGGTCGAGGTGGGCGCCTCGGTGTTCGGTACCTCGCATCGGCAGAAGCCGGTCAAGGATGTGGTGGCTCGGGTGCGCTCGGGTCTGCGCGAGCTGTTCTCGCTGCCCGACGGCTACGAGGTCGTGCTCGGCAACGGCGGCACCACCGCGTTCTGGGACGCGGCGGCCTTCGGCCTGATCCGGGAACGTTCGCTGCACCTGACCAACGGTGAGTTCAGCTCGAAGTTCGCCTCGGTGGCCAAGAACAACCCGTTCATCGGCGACCCGGTCGTGGTCTCGGCCGAGCCGGGCAGCGCGCCGGAGCCGGTCGCCGACCCCTCGGCCGACCTGATCGGCTGGGCCCACAACGAGACCTCCACCGGTGTCGCCATCCCGGTGCAGCGTCCGGCCGGTTCGGAGAACGCGCTCATCGCCATCGACGCCACCTCCGGCGCCGGCGGTCTGCCGGTCAACATCACCGACGCCGACGTCTACTACTTCGCCCCGCAGAAGTGCTTCGCCGCCGATGGTGGCCTGTGGATCGCGCTGATGAGCCCGGCCGCGCTGGCCCGCGTCGAGGAGATCAAGTCCTCCGGTCGCTGGACCCCCGACTTCCTGTCGCTGCCGATCGCCATCGACAACAGCACCAAGGACCAGACCTACAACACCCCGGCGCTGGCCACCCTGCTGCTGTTCGCCGACCAGATCGAATGGCTCAACGGCAACGGCGGCCTGGACTGGGCGGTCAAGCGGACGCTGGATTCGTCGTCGCGGCTGTACTCGTGGGCCGAGTCGAGCGAATACGCCACCCCGTACGTCGCCGATCCGGCGCACCGTTCGCAGGTCGTCGGCACCATCGATTTCGCTGATTCGGTGGACGCCGCCGCGGTGGCCAAGGTGCTGCGTGCCAATGGCATCGTCGACACCGAGCCCTACCGCAAGCTCGGCCGTAACCAGCTGCGTATCGGCATGTTCCCGGCCATCGATCCCGACGACGTCAGCCGGCTGACCGAGGCCGTCGACTGGGTCGTGGAAAAGCTGAGCTGAACCACCGGAAACCAGCGAGAACCCGCCGCGCCGAACGCGTGGCGGGTTCTCTTTTTGTCAAGTGGGGGAAACTGCTTGGTTCGCAACGGAATAGAGCAGATTAGCCGTGCGCGGTGTGATAGGGGTAGATTTCGATGCCGCGTGTCTTGCGGCGGGATTTACAGAAGTGCACTACTGTTCCAGAACGTGGGCGGTGTCGCGAGCCGACGCGATAAGGAGGTAACGGTGCGTGAACTTCGAGTGATCGGCGTGACGCCCGATTCCGCCCATATCGTCTGTGTGGACACCGAAAGCGGCCAGAAATTCCGGCTTCCCGCCGATGACAAACTGCGTGCCGCTGCCCGCGGAGACCTTGCCCGATTCGGCCAGATCGAGATCGAAATGGAAGCGACTATGCGACCACGCGATATCCAGGCCCGTATCCGTGCCGGTGCCTCCGTAGCCCAGGTCACCGAAGAATCCGGCATGCCCGCCAGCCGGGTCGAACGTTTCGCCTACCCGGTGCTGCTCGAGCGCGCCCGCGCCGCGGAACTGGCGCAGAAGGCGCATCCGGTGCGGCCGGACGGTCCCGCGGTCGAAATTCTGATCGACGTCGTCACCGCCGCGTTCACCGCACGTGGGCACACCCTGGAAAACGCCGAATGGGACGCTTGGAAAGACGAGAAGGGTTTCTGGGTCGCCCAGCTGCAGTGGCAGAACGGGCGTTCGGAGATCGCCGCGCATTGGCGTTACCAGCCGGACGCACACGGCGGCACGGTGTCCCCGCTCGATGATCCGGCCGCCGATCTGATCGATCCCGATTTCGGGCGCGCGCTGCGCGGTCTCGCGACGATCCTGCCGGAAGAGCCCGAAGCTCCGGCGCCGGTGGAGCCGCCCGCCGAGCCGCGGCCGCGGGAAAGCGCCGCGCTTCCGCAGAATCAGCCGGTGCTGGAGGAGTACTACGGGCAGCGCGCCGTCGCCGCCGGTGGTGCCACCGCACTGCCTGCCGCGTCGTCGTCCACGGGTTCGATTCCGGCGGCCGGTGGTTCGGCCACCGGTGCCGCCGCGACCGGATCCAAGGTTCCCGCCGCAGGCGGTCGAGTCGAGGCCGAGCCGGCGGCGCGCGCCGACGCCGAGGTCAGGGCCGAAGCCACCGCGCGCGTCGAGCCCGCTGCCGAGCGCACGGCGGCGAGCACCGTCGAGGTGCCGCCGACGGCACCGGAATCGGCCGAGCCGGAGGCCGAGAACACTGCCGCCGAAGCCAAGCCCGCCGCGGTCAAGGCCACCAAGCCCGCCCGCACCAAGCGCGGCAAGGCGCCGATGCCGTCGTGGGAAGACGTGCTGCTCGGGGTCCGCAGCTCCGGTCACTGAGCCACGTCGGCGCAGGTAGGCCGATGTCATAACCGGCGAAGCCGCGATATGACGCGGCCGGGGCGAGTAGATTTTTCGGTGTGTCGTCGACTCGGTCGGCGCAGGGCGGTGCCGGGAACGCGTTCGACGCACCGGGCGTTGCCCGAAGTTCGCGGAGCTCTTTTCGTGCAACACGGGAGGTGCCGAAAATGCTGTCCAAGGCTTCGTCGCTCTGGTACGTCGACGCACCCGATCCGCACGCGGTGCTGCGCGAGAATCACGACTCCGATCCCGACGCCGCGCGGGCGCTGGCCGAGCAGCTGCATCCCGACCGTGACGTGGTGCCGATCATGGTCGGCACGCTCGGCGGCTGCGCCGGTCCCGACGCCGACGAGGTGTACATCGGCTGCTATCCCGGTGTGACCGTGGTGTGTTCGCCCCAGGTGGCGCGGGTGCGGCCGACCGCCCTGCCCACGCCGCTGATCCGGCCGCTGGCCTCCGAACACACCTACCTCATCGCCTTCGATACCGGGCACCGCTGGGGTTCGTTCGCGCATTGGGAGCGTGGCGAATTCCGGCGCGCGTTCAGCGCCAACCGGGTGCACATCCTGGAAGACGAAGGCCTGCCGCTGGTGTGGGAGCGCCCGTACTGGGCGGGTGAGCATCCGGTGCGGTTGCAGGTGGGCGATATGCCCGACCCGCAGATCCTGCCGTTCGACCCGCCCGATTTCGCCGACGCCGCCAATCACGAATGGCTCGGATTTCATTACCGCACACCGGCCGCCGAGGGCGCGCTGCTGCCCGGCGACATCTCGGTGTGCGGGTTCACGCTGTACCCGAAGGGTCAGGCGCCCGATCCGGCGGCACACGCCGGTGACGGCCTGCCGCATATCGCGAACGGGAAGCCGCGGCGCGGGCTGCTGTCGTGGTTGCGCCGCGGCGATCCGGTGGGGTGAGTCGGCCTCAGTACGCCGGGCGTTGCAGCCACCTGCGTAGGGCGTCGGTGACCTCGGCGGGACGTTGCTCCATCAGAAAATGGTCGGCGTCGATGCGGATCAGTTCGGCGCCCTCGATATCGCGGGCCAATTGTTCGGCGGTGGCCATCGGGATGGCGGGTTCGCGGGTGCCCCAGATGACGGTGGCCGGGCAGCTGATCTCGGCCAGCCGGATCGCGAGCTCCGGCCGTTCCCGCACGTCATAGCCCGCCCAGAATTGGGCGTACTCGCGACGGCCCTGCGGGGTGCGCAGCATGGCCAGGTAGTGGTCGAGACGCTCGCTGTCGAAGGTGCCGTTGCGCAGGTAGCCGGCCATACCGAGGCGGTGCACCCAGTAGATCGGCGCGGTGGTGAGCAGCGGCCGCAGGAGCCGGTGCCTTGCGGCGACCGTGAACAGGCCGAACAGCAGGTAGAACGCCGGGGTGAAGGTGCCCTGCGCCCGTGAGTTGAGAATCGCGAAACGGCGGACCCGATCGGGATGACGCTGCACGAACCCGAGGCCGAGAAAGCCGCCGTAATCGTGACAGGCGAAATCGACGCGGTCCAGGCCGAGCGCGTCCAGCATCCGGGCGATCCGGTCGACCTCGCTGTCGTAGTCGCAGTTCCATCCGGGCGCGCGGGTGGATTCGCCCCAGCCGAACCAGTCCGGCGCGATCACCCGGCGCAGCCGCGACAGCGGTTCGAGCTGGTGTTCCCAAGCGAGATGGCTTTCCGGCCAGCCGTGCAGCAGGACCAGCGGATCGCCGGTGCCGGCCTCGGCGTAGCGCAGCCGGGCGCCGTCGACGGCGACCTCTCGTAGTGTGATCGCCGATGGGGTGGTTGCCGGTTCGGTTCGGTCGGTGGTCATGCCGCCTCCTGCTCGTCGTGGCTGGTCGCGGCGCTACCGCCGCGTGGTCCGGTTCCGCTGACGTGCCTGCCGTGCGCGTTGTCGTCCCGGTATCGTCGCGCCCATGACACGGTCGGCACTTCCGGAAACGTGCTCCGATACCGCGACTGCGCGGTTGTGGATCCGGCCGGGGCATGCGGTCTATCTGGGGCCGAGCCTGGGTCTGGCCGCGCATTCCACCGCCATCGCCGCGCTGGGGGTCGGGGTCGACGCGCCGTTCCGGGTCCGGGTCGCCGACGGACCCGATATCACTGCCCGCAGCTTCCTGTTCCGGGCCCGGGTGACCCACCATCTGGTCGAGAGCCAGGGGCGAATGCTGTTCTGCTTCTTCGATCCGACCTCGGCGCGGGTGGCGCGATGCCTGGGCGGGATGACGCGGTCGGTCGGCGCCTACTCGGCCGACCATGGACGCGAAGCCGACATCATCGCGCTGTGCCGCGACCCCGAACCCGATGTGGAACGGCTGCTCGAGCTGGCAAGCATCCCGGTGCCCGCGGTACGTGACCCGCGCATCGCCACCATCGCCGCCGCGATCCGCGCGGACCCGGCCCTGCCCAAGCGCGCGCGGGAAAGCGCCGGTCTCGCCGGGCTTTCCACCTCACATTTCCTGCGTACCTTCGCCGAGCAGACCGGCACCAGCTTCCGCCGCTACGTGCAATGGGCCCGGATGCTGCGGGTGGGCCGGGCGTACGCGGCCGGCCACGACCTGACCAGGGCGGCGGTCGACGCGGGTTTCGCCTCGCCCTCGCATTTCAGCGACGTGTTCCGGGCGATGTTCGGGCTGACGCCGACCGCCTTCCTCGGTGTCGGCAGCGAGGTGCGGATCATCGACGACGCGGACTGAGGTGCTGCGCTGTCTCGACCGGCTCAACGCTCACAACCCGAGCAGCAGACCCAGCCAGGCCAGCAGCACACCGATGGCACCACCCGCGAGGACCCAGCGGGTCACCGGCGCGCTACGCCAGCGCCACGCCGTCGGCGCCACCCCACCGACCGCGACCACATTCACCCCGATCGACAGCAGCGGATGCACCTCGGCCAGCGCCGCGCCGAAGGCGTAGACCGCGACCGTCGTCAGCGCCGCGACCAGCACCGTCACCGTGATGCCCGCCGCCCACGGGGTGGGGTCCTGGCAGTCGCGGTACGGGTCGTAGCGGTTGTTCGACAGCTCGCTCATCTCGTCCTCACCCGCTCATAGAACGCCATCGCGGCTGCGGTCGCCACATTCAGCGAATCGGTGCCGGGGCTCATCGGGATGCGGGCCCGGATATCGGTGGCGGCCATGGCTTCTTCGGTCAACCCGGGGCCTTCGGCGCCGAGCAGCAGGGCGACCCGATCGCCGGTCATCGCTGCCGCCAGGTTCACCGCGGACGGGTCGGGGGTCAACGCGATGATCTGAAAACCTTCGCGGCGCAGCAGGTCCAGGCCACCGGGCCAATCGGGCACGCGCGCGAACGGCACCCGCAGCACATGCCCCATCGACACCCGCACCGCGCGCCGATACAGCGGATCGGCGCAGCGCTCGCCGAACAGGATCGCGTCGGCGCCGAGCCCGGCGGCATTGCGGAACATCGAGCCGAGGTTCTCGTGATCGTTGACGCCCTCGAGGACGGCCACCGTCCGCGCACCGGCCAGGACCTCGTCGAGGGTGCGTTCGGGCAGCCGATGCGCGACGGCGAGCACCCCGCGATTGAGGTGGAACCCGACCACCTCGGCCATGACCTCGGCCGTGGCGCGGTAGTAGGGCGCGTCGACGTCGGCGAGATCCTCGGCCAGCTCCGCCAGCCGTTTGCCGGTCCCGAGCAGCGCGTGCGGGCGGAACGGCGAATCCAGCATCCGCCGCACCACCACCGTGCCCTCGGCGATCACCAGGCCCTTGCCACCGGGCCGGTCGGGCCTGCGATCGACCGACTTCAGATCCCGGAAGTCGTCGACCCGCGGATCGTCCACCTCGTCGATATCCACAACCACCGCCACAGCCGACATCCTGCCAATCCCGGCCCGCCGCGGCGGAGGCGGCCCGGGCCGGAAAATCGGGTGCGCGTGCGGCGCGACAGTGCCATCGTTCGAGACATGGCCATCAACGACGACATCGTCATCCGATTGGCGCGTCCGGCCGACGCCGACGCCATCCAGCTGCTGCTAGAGACCTGTTTCGCCACCAGGACCTCGGCGGTGGAGAACGAACAGATCCCGCGCATCTTCCCGCCGGAACAGGCGCTGGTCGCCGAGGTGGGCGGCCGGGTCGTCGGGCACACCCAGTCCACCACGATGACGCTCACCGTCCCTGGTGGCCGCGAGGTCGACGTCACCGGAATCGCGGGCGTCGCGGTGGCGCCGACGCATCGGCGCCGCGGCATCCTGCGCGCGATGTACACCGAGCAGCATCGCCGGACCGAGGCCGCCGGGCTTCCGCTGACCATCTTCACCGCCAGTGAAGGCAGCATCTACGGCCGTTTCGGATACGGGCCAACCGTGGTCGAGAAGGCCATCCGGGTGGATCGGCGGCGCGCCGCCTTCCTGCCGATGGTTCCCGATCCCGGTGGCGTCGAGCTGGTTCCGTTGCCCGCCGCGCAGGAGCGCATCCGCGACGTCTACGACCGCTGGCGCAGGCTCGTCCCCGGTGCACAGGTGCGGCCCGACGGCGCGTGGGCGATCCGGTTCGCCGACCCCGAGCGGTTCCGCGGCGGCGGGACCGACCTGTTCAGCCTGGTGCATCCCGACGGCTATGCCCTCTACCGCTACCGGCACGGCGCCGACGGCTCGGTCGCCGAGGTGAGCGAACTGCGCGCCGTGACCACCGACGCGCATGCGGCGCTGTGGCGGGTGCTGCTCGGGCTCGATCTGATCGACCGGATCGAGACCGAGATCACCGATGACGATCCGCTGCCCTATCTGCTCACCGATCCGCGTCAGGTCCGCACCACCGGCCGCTACGACGGACTGTGGTTGCGGCTCATGGACATTCCGGCCGCGCTCACCGCCCGCGCCTACGCGGCCGATCTGGACGTGGTGCTCGCGGTGCACGATCCGTTCCGCGAGGCCGGCGGTACCTTCGCGCTGCGGATCCGCGACGGTGTGGCCGAGTGTGCGCCAACCGATCGGGAGGCCGACCTGGAACTGGGCATAGACGTGCTCGGCAGCATGTACCTCGGCGCCCATCCGGCTCGCGCGTTCGCCGCGGCGAACCGGTTGCGGGCCAAGGATTCCGGGCTGGTGCGTGCGGTGGAGCAGGCCTTTTCCGCTGATCGCGCCGCGGAGGTCGGCTGGTTCTTCTGACCGCGAGCGCCACCGACCGGCCCGATCGGATGCGCAACCCGAGCCGGTCCTGGCATGCTGGAGGCATGCAGGTGATCCGGCTGGTCCTCAATATCCTCTGGCTGATCCTGGCCGGCTTCTGGATGGCGGTCGGCTACCTGGTGGCGGCAGTGATCTGCTTCATCCTGATCATCACCATTCCGTTCGGCATCGCCGCGCTCCGCAATGCCGCCTACGTGCTGTGGCCGTTCGGCCGCACCACCGTCGACAAGCCGGGCGCCGGTGCGGGATCGCTGATCGGCAACATCATCTGGTTCGTGGTCGCGGGCTGGTGGCTGGCGCTGGGCCATCTGCTCACCAGCATTCCGCTGTTCGTGTCGATCATCGGCATTCCGTTCGGCTGGGCCAACCTGAAGCTGATCCCGCTGGCGCTGTTCCCGCTGGGCAAGGACATCGTGGATTCGGACCAGGCGTTCGCCCCGAACTACCGCTACTCCTCCTGAGCGGCGACCTATTCGGATTCGGCGACGATCTGCTTCATGATCGTCACCGCCCGCGACAGCACCTCGAGCTGCTCCGGCGTGAGGTGGGACAGCTGATCGGTCATCCAGGCTTCGCGGGCGCTGGCCTCATCGGCGATCAGCGCACGTCCGGCCGGTGACAGCGACACGATGATCTGCCTGCCGTCGGTGGGATGCGGTTCGCGCGCCACCAGCCCGAGATCGGTGAGCGAGGCGATGACCCTGGTCATCGACGGCGGCTGCACCCGTTCGCGCGCGGCGAGCGCACCAGGGGTCATGGCGCCGTCGCGGTGCAGGGTGGCCAGCACCGACAGCTGGGTCAGCGAGATCTGCGAATCGGTCCGTCGCCCGCGCAGATGCCGCGTCAAACGCACGACCGCCAGCGACAGCTCACCCGCGAGCTCTCGAACATCCGATGGCGTTGTCACAGTTGAGCACGATACGGGACCGTGCCCGGAGTTCACGCATGTTCGCCTAGGCTGAGCACTGTGACCCAGAAGGTGCCGCAGATTCCGCCTCGACTCACCGACCCACGGCCGGTTCTCGCGGTCGGCTGCGCGCTGTGGGCGCTGGCCACGCTCGTCGTCTGGGTGAGCGGAGATCGTTGGGAGACCGCGCGTCCGGTCTGCCTGATGGGGCTTGCGGTCGGGTTGCTCGGGTACACGATCTTCCTCGTCCAGCGCAGGGGAGCCCGGCGCGGCGACAAGGGCGCGCAGACCGGGCTCTGACCTGCTCGCGGAATCGGCTGAGGGCTAGCCGGTGGGCGCCGGCCGTGCCGGGAGATCCAGCACCAGCCGCACCCCGCCGAGCGTCCCGTCATCGAAAAACGCCTGCCCGCCGTGTAATTGGGCCTGCTGCGCGACCAACGCCAAGCCCAGCCCGGAACCGCCCTTGGTGGCCTGGGTGCCGCGGTAGAAGCGATCGAACACGGCTTGGCGTTCCTCCACCGGGATGCCGCGGCCGTTGTCGTCGATGGCGACGATGATGTGGCCGTTCGGTGCGCGGTGCGCGGAGACGAGGGCCTCGGTGGCGGCGCCGTGTTTGACGGAGTTGGCCAGGGCATTGTCGACGGCCAGGCGCAGGCCCGCGGGCAGGCCGCGGGTGACGAGTTCGGCGTCGGAGTCGATGCGCACGGTGAGACCGGGGAAGTGGCGCATGGCGTCATGGGCGGCCTGGTCGCACAGGTCGCCGACATCGGTGTCGACGTGGTCGCGTTCGTGGGTGAGGTCGCCGGAGGCCAGCCGTTCCAGCGCCGACAGCGTCGCCTCCACGCGACCTTGGCTGCGGTGCAGGTCGTCGAGGATTTCGGCGCGCTGGGCCTCGTCCAGGTCGAGGGTGCGCAGCACCTCGAGATCGGTGCGCATGGCGGTCAGCGGGGTGCGCAGTTCGTGCGCGGACACGGCGGCGAAATCACGGGCGGTCTCCAGGGCGGCGGCGGTTTCGCCCTGCGCCTGATCGACGCGCGAGAGCATCGTGTTGACCGCATCGGCGAGTTGCTCGGCTTCGAGCACACCGGAACCATCCACCGGTTGCGGCGGATGCTCGGGATCGCGGTAGCCGCTGCGCGTCCCCACCTGACGGGTCAGATCGACGATGGGCCGCACCGCGCGCCCGCCGAACAGCCAGCCGAGCCCCGCCGCGGCCGCGATCGCCACCAGCCCACCGGCCAGCACCCACCGCTGCTGTTCGGCCGTGGCACGGGCAGCGTCGGCATTCGGAATACCCAGTGAGACAGTGCGTCCCGCTTGTTGGTTCTCGGTGGTGGTGAGCACGCGATAGGACGCGCCGTCCACGGTGACGGTGTGCGACCCCGTCGGCAGATCGGGCAGTTCGATCGCGGTGGTGGCGGTGAGCTCGCCGTTGTCGCGGACGGTCAGCGCCAGGTTCTCGTTCGGGCCGATGAGGTTGACCAGCCCGACCGCGATCACCGGGTCGATCAGCACCAAACGGGACGCGAGCGTGAGCTGCTGATCGGTCTGCTCGACATTGACGCGCTCGATCGCCTGCAACGTGATGACGCTGAGGATCGTGATGATGAGAATCGCACCGGCCGCCGCGGCGCCCGCGACCCTGGTGCGCAGTGAGTAGGACCGTCGTCGGCCGGGCTTCTCCGGAGACCCGGCGCTCACAACTGCCCGCTCATTTCGGCGCCCGCAGCACGAACCCGACCCCGCGAATGGTGTGCAACAACCGCGGTGTTCCTTCCACTTCGAGCTTGCGCCGCAGGTATCCGACGAAGACATCGACCACATTGGTGTCGGCGGCGAAGTCGTAACCCCACACCAGCTCCAGCAGCCGCTCCCGGCTCAACACCACACCGGCATTGCGGGCCAGCGTGGACAGCAGCTCGAATTCCCGCTTGGTGAGGTCGATTTCGCGCCCGTGCAGCAGCGCCCGATACCCGGCTACATCCACTTCCAGCGGCCCGACGGTGACCGCGCCCGGCGTGGACGCGGCAGGAGCATCGGTGCGGCGGCGCAGCAGCGCCTTGATCCGCGCCACCAATTCGGCCAGCACGAACGGCTTCACCAGGTAGTCGTCCGCGCCCGACTCCAGACCGGCGATCCGGTCGTCCACCGAACTGCGGGCGCTGAGCACACAGATCGGGACCTCGTTGCCCATGGCGCGCAGTGCGGTCACCACGCCGGCGCCGTCGAGCACCGGCATGTTCATATCGAGCACGATGGCGTCGGGGGAGTGCTCGTTGACGGCGCGCAGGGCCGCGCCACCGTCGCGGGCCACCAGGACTTGGAAGCCGGACAGGCGCAGCCCGCGCTCCACCGAGGCGAGCACGTCCTCGTCGTCATCGACGACGAGGACGGTCGGGTTGGTCGTGCGATCGGCGCTCACGTCGTTCATTCTGCCGTCGTTTCCCGGCGCGGCCCGGTCGCGACGCTCGCCGGGCGGCCACGACGCCGCGCCAGGGCGTCCGGCATGAGCGCCGATCAGCTCAGTAGTTCTTGCAGGTCTCGGCGACCTTCTGAATGGTCTGGCTCAGGCCCGCGGCACGCGGATCGTTCTCGGCCTGCTGCGCGGCCTCCGGGTTCTCGTCGAGGTAGCGCTGGAGTTCGGCGCGACGCTGCTCGACCGGCTGTTCGAACTTGGCCTGTAGTTCTGCCTTGACCTCGGGGTTGGCGTCGAGCATCGCGGCCAGCTGCGGCGCCTGATCGTGCAGGGCGGCGTCGACCTGGGCGAACGAACACTCCGATTCCAGCAGCGGCGCCGCCAGCTCCATCGGACCCGCGGACGCGATCGCGGGGCTGAGGAAGGCGGTCACGGTGGCGGCCCCGGCCACGGTGAATGCCGCGAGGGTGGCCCTGCCACGAAAACGTTTCATATTGCTGCCTCCTACAAGATCGGTGACGGACGCCTCGACGGTATTGCCCAGGGCTGGCACCCGTGTGAACCGTTGCTGTGAAAACTCTGAGGAGCCGAGCAGATCCGTTATGGGGCGACCTGATTCGAATCCGGCACGACTTCGCCGTTGCCATTGCCGTTGCCGTCTCCATTGCCAGGACGGCTGGTGAACAGTTCCGGCTGCGCGGCCAGGATCTGATCCTCCAATGCCACCAGCACGGCCGGATCCTCGATGGTGGAGGGGACCTCGTATTCCTCACCGGCGGTGATCTGGCGGATGGTCTTGCGCAGGATCTTGCCCGAGCGGGTCTTGGGCAGCCCGGCCACCACCACCGCGTCGTGCAGGGTCGCGATGGCGCCGATCTGTTCGCGCACCCGCTGGATCAGTTCCTCGCGCAGCCGGTCTTTGTCCACTTCGACGCCGGTCTTGAGCACCACGTACGCGATCGGCCGCTGCCCCTTGAGTTCATCGGGCAGGCCGATCACCGCGCATTCGGCCACCGCTTCGTGGCCGGCGATCGCGGCTTCGATGCTGCCCGCCGAGAGCCGATGCCCGGCCATATTGATCACGTCGTCGCTGCGACCGAGCACGAACAGATAGCCGTCGTCGTCGAAATAGCCGGAGTCGCCGGTCAGATAGTGGCCGGGATAGGCCGACAGATAGGAGCGCTTGTACCGCTCGTCGTCGCGCCACAGCCCGCTGAGCGCGCCCGGCGGCAACGGCAGTCCGATGACGATATTGCCCTCGACATTGGCTGCCACCGGGTTGCCGTTGGAGTCCAGCACACGCAGCCGATATCCCGGCACCGGCACCGATGCCGACCCCGGCTTGATCGGCAACTGTTGCAGCCCGAGCGGATTGGCGCAGATGGGCCAGCCGGTTTCGGTCTGCCACCAGTGGTCGACCACCGGGCAGTCCGGCCGCTCGGCGAGCAGGGTGCCGACGGCCCACTCGTAGGTGGTGGGGTCGAGCCGTTCACCCGCGCAGAACAGGGCCCGCAGCGAGGACAGGTCGTAGGTGTGCGCCAGGGTCGCGTTCGGATCGGCGCGGCGGATGGCGCGCAGCGCGGTCGGCGCGGTGAACAGCACGTGCACCCCGTATTCGGCGACCACCCGCCAGTAGGCACCGGCGTCCGGGGTCCCGATCGGCTTGCCCTCGTACAGCAGCGTGGTGGCACCGACCAGCAGCGGCGCGTAGACGATGTAGGAGTGGCCGACCACCCAGCCCACATCCGAGGCCGCCCACATCACCTGACCCGGGCCGACGTCGTAGATATTGCGCATCGACCAGCACAGCGCCACCGCATGTCCGCCGTTGTCGCGGACCACGCCCTTGGGGCGGCCGGTGGTGCCGGAGGTGTAGAGGATGTAGAGCGGATCGGTCGCCGCGACGGTCACCGGCTCGGCGAACGGGGCATCGCGCACCGCCTCTTCCCAGTCCATCCACCGAGCGGCCACGGTCTCGGCCGAACTCGGCAGCGATTCGGTGGCAGGCTGCGGCGCCGGGAACGGGATCGTCGGGAAGGCGGCGCGCTGCTTGACGATGACGTTGCGCGGAGCGGTGGTCCTGGCCAGGTCGAGCGCCTGCATGACGATCGGCGGGTACTCGATCCGGCGTCCGGGCTCCAGGCCGCCGGAGGCGGTGATGATGAGCACGGGTTCGGCGTCATCGATGCGGGCGGCCAGTTCGGGCGCGGCGAACCCGCCGAAGACCACCGAATGCACCGCGCCGATCCGCGCGCAGGCCAGCATGGCGATCACGGCCTCGGGGATCATCGGCAGATAGATCACCACGCGGTCGCCCTTGGTGACACCTAGTCGTGACATGGCGCCGGCGAACCGTGACACTTCCGTCAGCAACTCGGCGTAGGTGTATACCCCCCTGTTACCGGTCATAGCCGAGTCGTATATGAGTGCGGGTTGGTCGGCTCGGCCGCCGGTGCCCTCGGAACCCTCCGGCAGTGCGCGCACGTGCCGGTCCAGCGCGTTGAACGAGGTGTTGAGCGTGGCGTCGGGGAACCAGCGGGCGGCAGGCCTGGCCGTGGTGTCGATCACCTGCTCAGGGGGTACCTCCCAGTCGACGGCGGTGGCAGCATGGGCCCAGAACTCGGCGGGATCGACGAGGCTGGTCTGGTAGACCGGTCGGTACTCGTTCCTCGCGTTCAACCCGTGCTCCCTAGCCTCGCTTCGATGCCCGCCTCGATAGATCAGCACGATTGTGGCAGACTTCACGCGACGCCCGGGTGGGTGCCGCGACCTTTGGTTTTGCCTGGAACGGGCTGGTCACTGGGCGAGTGCCGATGCGGGGTCAACCAAGAAGTTATTGATCCGTTAGAATCTGATGTCACTTATTCGGTCCGTCGTAGACGCAATTTCTCGGCCAGCCGCAGATCTCGGCCAGCACTGTCTGTCGAGCCAGCATGCGATTGTGGAGGTTCCGCTGATGGCGCGTGGCTGGGGCCAGTTTGGAAAGTGAGTGGGAGATGCGTGACGCCGCTAGGTCCGGCAGAAAGCGCTGGGCGCTCAGCAACTGGGACCTGCGCTGGAAGGTTACGGCGGTCCTCGCCGTACCGCTGGCGGTCGCGGTCGGACTCGGCGTGTCCAAGATTTCGTCCGAGTGGAGCGAGGCCAATCGACTCGCCTCCGCCGCCGACAACGTCGAGGTCATTCCGGTCGTCACCGGTCTGAGTGCCGCGACCTCTACCGTCGCCGGTTCGCAGGTCATCAATATCGGGGGCCGATCGCTGGTCACCGACGAGAACCTGGTCGACCTGGACAAGGCGATCGCCGCCGCCGAAGGCGCGGTCGGTGAACTCTCCGACCTCCCGAGTGCGCAGCAGCCGCTGCAGGAGATGATCGATCTCGCCAAGCAGGTGCGGGCGCAGGGGTTGACCCCGACGCCGCTCACGCCCACCGAGGCTGCCGCAGAGATCGACCGGTACCGCGGCGCCGGTGTGCGGGCCGTGGAACAGATCGTCACCCAGGTCAGCGACCCGGTGATCGACGAGGCCAAGCTGCGCCTGGTCGACTCGCTCAACACCCGCGCGTCGATGGTCGGCGAGATCGTCGGTGTCGCCGACTACCTGCGCGATCGGGAGACCGGTCTGCAGACCTATCTGGTCGCCAACAACACCGAGCGCGCGCTGCTCAACCTGCTCGCACAGCGATTCCCGGCCAACGACCGCAATATCCAGGACCTGCGCACCGGCGTCGAGACCCGCGCGGCGATGATCCAAGGCCCGGAGGCCCAAGCCGGGCAGCTGCCGCTCGGTGAGGCCCGCCAATCGATCCTGTCCAGTCTCGACACCACCGAGGCGCTGGTCGCGATGGCCACCGACGACATCGTCAGCGGTGTGCGCGACCTCGCCGACAACGCCCGCTCCGACGCCATCATGTACAGCGTCGTGGTGCTGCTCACCATCCTGGCCGCGCTGCTGCTCGCGGTGTTCGTCGCGAGGTCGATGATCGTGCCGCTGCACCGGCTGCGCCTGGCCGCGCTGCGCGTCGCCGAGAGCGACCTGCCGCATGAGGTCGCCCAGCTGCGTAACGGCGCGTCGCCGGAGGAAGTGCCGCTGGAGCCGATGCCGATCCGCTCTGAGGAGGAGATCGGTCAGCTGGCCCGCGCCGTCGACGACATCCATGGTCAGGCCCTGCGCCTGGCCAGTGATCAGGCGCAGATGCGTACCCAGGTCAACGACATGTTCGAGACCCTGGCTCGCCGCTCCAAGTCGCTGGTCGATCATCAGCTCACGCTGATCGAGGCGATGGAGTACGACGAGAAGGACCCGCGCCTGCTGGAGAACCTGTTCCGGCTGGACCACCTCGCCGCCCGTATGCGCCGAAACGGCGACAACCTGCTGATTCTGGCCGGTACCAAACAGCGCCGCGCCAAGTCCGCGCCGGTCGAGATCGCCGACGTGCTGCGTGCGGCGATCTCCGAGGTCGAGGACTACGAGCGGGTCAAGCTCGGCGCCACCCCGCGCGGTTCGCTCAAGGAACCGGCCGCCTCCGACCTCGCGCATCTGTTCGCCGAGCTGCTCGACAACGCGCTGCGAGCCTCGCCGCCGGAAACCGATGTGAAGTTCACCTTCGCCCAGGCACACGATCAGGGCCTGCTCATCGAGGTCGCCGACCGCGGTATCGGTATGCCGCCCACGGAGATGGCCGAGATCAACCGCAGGCTCGAAACCACCGCCGAGCCCGGCCCCGATACCGCCCGCCACATGGGTCTGTTCGTGGTCGGCCGGCTCGCCGAGCGGCACGGGCTGAGCGTGCGGCTGCGCCCGACCTTCGACACCGCGCGCGATCCCGGCGTCACCGTCACCGTGCACGTTCCGGTCGGGCTGATCGTCGCCGACAAGAGCGGCTCCGGTCCGCTGGTTCCGCAGCCGTCGCCGGTGCAGGCCGGTGGCCCGCAGCGGCCCTCGGCTCCCTCGTCGATGCAGATGCGCTCGGTCAGCCGCACTCCTGGCGGCAACGTGATGGTCACCGTCGATCCCGGCGTGAGCGGTCCGATCCCGGCCAGTGCCGAGGATCGCGCGGCCGCGGCCGGTGCGCCCGCCACCCCCGGCGGCGGACTGCCGCAGCGTCAGCCCGGCTCGGCGATGGCCTCGGGTCTGCGCGGTGACGCCGAGCAGTCCGGCGCCACCCTGCGCCCCGCACCCGGCCAGCGGGGCACGGGCCCGCAGCGCGGCAAGCTGGCCGCCGCGGCCATGCCCAAGCGCAATGTCGTACCCGGCGGCCCGGTGCCGCCGCGGCCGGGTGGCCCGCAGGCCGAACGTCCGGCCGCCACCCCGCCGCCGCGCGATCCGAACACCGGTCTGCCGCAGCGTCAACCCGGATCCAACGGCGTGCCGCAGCCGACCGGTGGGCTCCCGCAGCGTGAGGCCGGCCCGGCAGCTCAGCCGGGCGCCGCAGGCGGTCTGCCGCAGCGTGGTCCCGGTGGCCTGCCGCAGCGTCAGCCCGGTCAAGCCGGGCCGGGCGGTTTGCCACAGCGTGAGCCCGGACAGAGCGGACTCGCGGCGCGTGAGGCGGGCCCC
>NZ_BAFY01000032.1 GCF_000308555.1 Nocardia cyriacigeorgica NBRC 100375
CGGGACACCGGAGATCCGGAAGCGTTCGCGGCCTTCGGCATCGAAGACGAAGGTGGTGGGCAGCGACATCACATTGAGCGCCTTGGCGAGGGTCGGATCGGCATCGATATCGACCTCGATATCGCGCGGCGGCTGCGGTGAATCGGCCAAATCCTCGGTGACACCGGCGACTACGCGACGCACCGCCGTGCACGGGCCGCACCATTCGGCGGAGAAATGCAGCACGGCCGGACCGGATCCGGTGATGCCCGCGGCGGCCAGCAGTTCGGCCCGCTCGTCGGTGTCCTTGTCGAGCGTGGCCGGGCGGACGGTGCCCTCGCGGCGGCGCAGGTACAGCCCGACCGCGAGGCCGGCCAGCAGCATCACCAGCAGAATTGTGATTTCGATCATTGTCGCCGCAATCTGTCGAGATCGATCGTCACGTTCTCACCCTGGCCCTCGACGACGATCTGGCCGCCGAGCGCGTAGACCTCGGTGGGCCGGATGCCGAACGGAAGTTCCTTCGTATCGATGGTACGGGTGAACCGGGCCAGCACCGCGGGAGCCTCGTCCTCGGGCACCACCACGCTGGAGGTGTCTTCGGGGCCGCGGTAGAAGCCCGTCGCGATGACGCGGATCTGGTCACCGTCCAGCAGCAGATCGGCCTGCACGCTGACTCGTTCGCCGGCGATCTTCGCGCCGAACTGCCCGGCGGGCGCCTTGGGCAGGGTGCCGGTCAGCACCAGGGCTCCGGCGGTCGTCATGCCGGATCCGCCCGAGCCGCCGGTGCCGTCGGACTTATCGGCCGGTCGGGAGTGAACCTGCAGGTCGGGGATGCCGAAGAGGCGGCCGAGCTCCACCGGCTCCACCCGCATCCGCACGTCGACGCGGTCGACCGGCACGCTGCGCACCCGGCCGTCGACCAGGTCGCCCAGCGGCAGCTGCATCCCGGTCAGCGTCGCCTCGACGGCGATCTCACCGGGGATGTCCGGACGCATGCTGCGTGCGGTGATCTGGATGTTGTCGTAGCGGCCGTTGAACGCCTGACGCAGGAAGGGGAAACCGTGGAAGGTCACTTCGGGGTCGGCGCTGAGATCGGCGCCTTCGCGCAGGGAGCGGGACACGCGGTACTCCGAATACGCTGCGGCGCCGAAATCGATGACCACCGCCAGTCCCGCGAGACACAGCAGCCCGATAATCAGCTTGCGCATGGAATGAACAGTAACCGGAGCGCTCACCCGGATGACAAGCTCATCGGCGCATACGCGCTAATCTTGCATCCGATCACCTGTGACCAGCGACGTGGCACGCGGCGACGATGCCGGGCTTTCGCGTAGCTACGAAATGGGAGGAGTGCTTGTGGAGCTGCTCCTGCTCACGTCCGACCCCAACCCGGAATCGGTGCTGCCCTCGCTCGCGCTGCTGGCGCACACCGTCCGGCCCGCCCCGACCGAGGTGGCTTCGCTGCTCGAGGCCGGTACCGCCGATGTGGCGCTGGTTGACGCACGCACCGATCTCGCGGCCGCCCGCGGGCTGTGCCGTCTGCTCGGCAGCACCGGTTCCTCGGTGCCGGTGGTGGCGGTGCTGACCGAGGGCGGCCTGGTCGCCGTCAATGCCGACTGGGGGCTGGACGACATCCTGCTGCCCGGCACCGGTCCGGCCGAACTCGATGCCAGGCTGCGGCTGCTGGTCGGCCGCAACGGCGGCGTTGCCAGCCCGGAGAGCACCGGCAAGATCACCCTCGGTGAACTGGTGATCGACGAGGGCACCTATACCGCTCGCCTGCGCGGTCGCCCGCTCGACCTCACCTATAAGGAATTCGAGCTGCTGAAGTATCTGGCCCAGCACGCGGGCCGGGTGTTCACCCGCGCCCAGCTGTTGCAGGAGGTGTGGGGCTATGACTTCTTCGGCGGCACCCGCACCGTCGACGTGCATGTGCGGCGGCTGCGGGCCAAGCTCGGCAGTGAGTACGAGTCGCTGATCGGCACCGTCCGTAATGTCGGATACAAGGCGGTGCGGCCCGCGCGTTCCAACGCCAAGGGGGAGGCACCGGCCTTCGCCGAGGAAGAGGCCGATGGTTCGGATGGCACTCCGCTGGCACCGGTAAACGGTACCGCTCAATAACGGCACGTTAGATAACGAACCGCTCACCAACGGTGGGAATTGTCCGCTTTGCCGCTAAATTGGCGGTAGCGCGACCCCGGTATCTCCGACGACGCAGTGGATGGGTGGTATGCGAGTGAGCGACATGACGATGCGCTGGAGCGACCGGCTCGACGCCGGATCGGCCGAGCAGGTGCGTGCGCTGCTGGAACGGGCGGGTGCGGCCGACGGCGTCGCTCCCATCTCCGAACAGGCCGTGCTGTCGCTGCGCGAGCCGGATACCGCCCGGCACCTGCTGGGTCTGCGCGACGAGACGGTTATCGGCTACGCGAATCTGGTGCCCGCGCACGGTGAGCATCCGGCCATGGCCGAGGTCGCCGTCGATCCCGCCGCTCGCGGCATCGGTTACGGCACCGAACTGGTGGCCGCGGCACTGGAGGCCGGCGGCGCCGGCGCACGGGTGTGGGCGCACGGCAATCTGCCCGCGGCGCGGGCGGTATCGGGGCGGCTCGGGCTGACGATCGCGCGCGAGCTGTGGCAGATGCGGCGTGATCTGGCTACCGGGGAGCTACCGGAACTGGCCGTGCCGCAGGGCATTCTGCTGCGCACCTATGCCGGTCCCGACGACGACGCCGAACTGCTGCGGGTCAACAACGCCGCCTTCGCCTGGCATCCGGAGCAGGGTGGCTGGACCGAACGCGAGATCGCGGTGCGCCGCGACGAGCCGTGGTTCGACCCGGCGGGGCTGTTCCTCGCGGTGGACGCCGGCGATCCCGGACGGCTGCTCGGGTTTCACTGGACCAAGGTGCACACCGAGCTCGATCCGCCGCTGGGCGAGGTGTACGTGGTCGGGATCGATCCGGCCGCGCAGGGCCGCGGCCTCGGTCGCCTGCTGACCCTCGCCGGACTGCACTACCTACGCGATCGCGGGCTGGGTGCGGTGCTGTTGTACACCGAGGCCGACAACGCCGCCGCGGTGCACACCTACACCCGGCTCGGCTTCGCCGTCGCCCATGTCGATGCCGCCTATGCGGCCGGCGGGAGCGGAAATCGGTAATCCGGGCGAACCGGACACGAGCGCCCAACCCAACTGAACGGTAATCGGACGATTCGGGGAGTTCGAGTAAATGTGGGGCAAATGTCACACCGGTCAGCGCCGTTATCGCCGGGCTGTTCACTTTCCGTTCACTCAGCCTGGTCCAACTGTCAACCGGACGAATCTAGGTTACTTGTGGGCAGCACGCGCTGCCTGGTGCGCAAGTTCCCCGCGAACCGCACCACATCACCCGCCCGGGCCGGTGAGGGGCCGGGCGAGTAGTTACGCAACATGCGGAGGAATTGTGAAGTTCAAGCGCAGCAGCGCACTCGTCGGTGTGCTGGCCGCCGGTGCCATGACGCTCGCCGGATGTGGCAGCGACGACAACACCACGGCCGGTGGGACCGAGGCGAACACCAACGTCGCCTGCGGTGGTAAGGAATCGCTGAAGGCCAGCGGCGCCTCCTCGCAGAAGAACGCCATGGAACGCTTCACTGCGGCCTACGAGGCGAACTGCGACGGCCAGACGCTCAACTACACCTCCAGCGGCTCCGGCGCGGGTGTCAGCGAATTCATCGGCGGCCAGACCGATTTCGGTGGCTCCGACTCGCCGCTGAGCGCGAAGAAGGACGAGCCCGCCAAGGCACAGGAACGCTGCGCCTCCCCGGCCTGGAACCTGCCCACCGTCTTCGGCCCCATCGCCATCACCTACAACATCGACGGCGTGACCGACCTCGTGCTGGACGGCCCGACCGCCGCCAAGATCTTCAACGGCACCATCAAGACCTGGGACGCCCCCGAGATCAAGGCGCTGAACCCGAACGCCGCGCTGCCCGCCGAGCCGATCGCGGTGATCTTCCGCAGTGACGAGTCCGGCACCACCGACAACTTCCAGCTCTACCTCGACGCCGCCTCCGACGGCGCCTGGGGCAAGGGCGCGGGCAAGGTCTTCGCCGGCGGCGTCGGTGAAGGCTCCAAGGGCAACGAGGGCACCTCGGCCGCGGTGAAGAGCACCAAGAACTCCATCACCTACAACGAGTGGTCCTTCGCCAAGGCCCAGGGCCTGTCCATCGCCAAGGTCATCACCTCGGCGAGCCCGGAGCCGGTGACCCTGTCGGCCGAGTCGGCCGGTAAGGCCATCGACGGCGCGAAGATCAAGGGCGAGGGCAACGACCTGGCCCTGGACACCTCCTCGTTCTACAAGCCCACCCAGGCCGGCGCCTACCCGATCGTGATGGCGACCTACGAGATCGTGTGCTCCGATTACGCCGACGACAATGTCGCCACCGCCGTCAAGGCGTTCCTGACCTCGGCCGTCACCAACGGTCAGGAAGGACTGGAAGAGGCCGGGTACATTCCGATCCCCGACCAGTTCAAGACCAAGCTGACCGCCGCGATCAACGCCATCTCCTGATCGTCAGCCAGCCATGACCGTGCACCCTGAGGTGGCCCCTGCCGGTTCGTCGGAGTCGACGAGCCGGCAGGCGGCTGGAGATACTGCGCCTATGTCGAGCGAACCCAAGCCCGAGACACCGACTGTCAAGGGACGACAGCCCCACAGTCAGCGAGCCGAAACGATCTTCCGGTCGCTGGCCACGGCAGCGGGCGCGACGATCGTCGGCGCCATCGCGCTGATCGCGCTGTTCCTGTTGATTCGCGCGGTTCCCTCGGTCATGGCCAACGAGGCCAACTTCTTCACCAGCGCCGAGTTCTCCACCACGAACGCCGATCACCTGCGGTTCGGTATTCGCGACCTGTTCATGGTCACGGTGCTGAGCTCGATCTTCGCCCTGGTCGTCGCGGTGCCGATCGGCGTCGGCATCGCGCTGTTCCTCACCCATTACGCGCCCACCCGGATGGCCAAGCCGTTCGCGATGCTGATCGATCTGCTGGCCGCGGTGCCTTCGATCGTGTTCGGCCTGTGGGGCTTTCTGGTCCTCGCACCCCAGATCGAACCGGTCCAGCGTTTCCTCAACGAGCAGCTGGGCTGGTTCTTCCTGTTCGCCGAGGGCAACGTCTCGATCTCCGGTGGCGGCACGATCTTCACCGCGGGCGTGATCCTCGCGGTGATGATCCTGCCCATCATCACCTCGGTCTCACGTGAGGTGTTCGCGCTGACGCCGGTGTCGCATATCGAAGCCGCGCAAGCGCTCGGCGCGACCAAGTGGGAAGTCGTGCGGATGACGGTGCTGCCCTACGGGCGCAGCGGTGTGATCGCCGGATCCATGCTCGGCCTCGGCCGCGCGCTCGGTGAGACCATCGCGGTGCTCATCGTGCTGCGCACCGCGGCCCAGGCCGGCAACTGGTCGCTGTTCGACGGCGGCTACACCTTCGCCTCCCGGATCGCCGCCTCGGCCGCGGAGTTCAGCTCCGCGCTGCCCACCGGCGCCTACATCGCGGCAGGCTTCGTGCTGTTCGCCCTGACCTTCGTGGTCAACGCGCTGGCCCGGCTGGCGTCCGGCGGAAAGGTCAACTCCTGATGACTACGACCACGACGCTCGACAAACCGGTCAAGGCGCCGACCTTCCGGCATGTCAGCACCGGCCGCCGGATCCGCAACAACATCGCCACCGGCCTGATCACGCTGTGCTTCGCCATCGCGCTGATCCCGCTGGTCTGGGTGCTGTGGATGGTGATCAGCAAGGGCATCGAGGCGATCGTTGCCCCGGAATGGTGGACCAATTCGCAGAAGGGCGTCCTGCCCGACCAGACCGCCGGCGGTGTGTACCACGCGATCTACGGCACCATCGTGCAGTCCGCGGTGGCCGCGATCATCGCGGTACCGCTCGGCATCATGGCCGCGATCTACCTGGTCGAATACGGCCGCGGCCGGCTGGCCAAGGTGACCACCTTCATGGTCGACATCCTCGCGGGTGTGCCCTCGATCGTCGCGGCGCTGTTCATCTTCGCGCTGTGGATCGCCACCATGGGCTTCCCGCAGAGCGCGTTCGCGGTCTCGCTGGCATTGGTGCTGCTGATGCTGCCGGTGGTGGTGCGCAGCACCGAGGAAATGCTCAAGCTCGTCCCCGACGAACTGCGTGAGGCGTCCTACGCGCTCGGTGTGCCGAAGTGGAAGACCATCGCGCGCATCGTCATTCCCACCGCGCTGCCCGGCATGATCAGCGGCATCCTGCTCGCCCTCGCCCGCGTCATGGGTGAGACCGCGCCGGTGCTGGTGCTGGTCGGCTACAGCAAGTCGATCAACTTCAATGTCTTCGACGGCAACATGGCCTCGCTGCCGCTGCTGATCTACCAAGAGCTGGCGAACCCGGAACCGGCGGGCCGGCTGCGGGTGTGGGGCGCGGCGCTGACCCTGATCCTGATGATCGCGCTGCTGTATCTGGCCGCTGCCGCGGTCAACAAACTGCTCACGCGGAACCGATAGAAGCGAACGGATACCCACGATGGCCAAGCGGATCGATATCAAAGACCTGAACATCTACTACGGCAAATTCCACGCCGTGGCCGACGTATCCCTGACCGTGCTGCCGCGCAGCGTCACCGCCTTCATCGGACCGTCGGGTTGCGGTAAGTCCACCGTGCTGCGTTCGCTGAACCGGATGCACGAGGTCACCCCGAGCGCCCGCGTCGAGGGCGCGGTGCTGCTCGACGGTGAGGACATCTACGGCTCACAGATCGACCCGGTCGGGGTGCGCCGCACCATCGGCATGGTCTTCCAGCGCCCGAACCCGTTCCCCACCATGTCGATCCGCGACAACGTGGTGGCCGGGCTGAAGCTGCAGGGCGTGCGCAACAAGGCCGAGCTCGACGAGGTCGCCGAGCGCTCGCTGCGCGGAGCCAACCTGTGGAACGAGGTCAAGGACCGCCTCGACAAGCCGGGCGGCGGCCTGTCCGGTGGTCAGCAGCAGCGTCTGTGCATCGCCCGCGCCATCGCGGTCTCGCCCGATGTGCTGCTGATGGACGAGCCGTGTTCGGCGCTGGACCCGATCTCCACCCTGGCGATCGAGGACCTGATCACCGAACTGAAGAAGGAATTCACCATCGTCATCGTCACCCACAACATGCAGCAGGCCGCGCGGGTGAGCGACCAGACCGGCTTCTTCAACCTCGAGGCGCAGGGCAAGCCCGGCAAGCTGATCGAGATCGACGACACCGAGAAGATCTTCTCCAACCCGTCGCAGAAGCAGACCGAGGACTACATCTCGGGTCGCTTCGGATAACAGTGCGAGCGCCGGGTACCGCCCGGCTCGCGTCCATACGGAAAAGGCCCGCGTGATCCGCGGGCCTTTTCCGTTCGTCCTTATGCCTCGGCGTCGTCGTCGGGCGGCAGTTCGCCGGTGACCAGGAAGATCACCCGGCGGCCGATCTCGACGGCGTGGTCGGCGAAGCGCTCGTAGTAGCGGCCGAGCAGCGTGACATCCACGGCCGCGGCCACGCCGTACTTCCAGTCGCGGTCCATCAGCAGGGTGAACAGGTGGCGATGCAGATCGTCCATCGCGTCGTCCTGCTGGTTGAGCAGGGCCGCACGCTCCGGGTCGCGGGTCTCGAGCACTTCCTTGGCGCTCTCACCCATGCTGACCGCGATCCGGCCCATCTCGGCGAAGTAGCCGTTGACCGACTCCGGGACCGCGTGGTTCGGATGGCGCCTGCGGGTCACCTTGGCCACATGCAGGGCCAGCGCGCCCATCCGGTTGACGTCGTTGACGATCTGGATGGCGCTCACGACCTGGCGCAGATCGCCGGCGACCGGCGCCTGCAACGCCAGCAGCGCGAAGGTGCGCTCTTCGACGTCGGAGATCATCTCCGAGATCCGGTCGTATTCGCTGATCACCTGTTCGGCCAACGACAGGTCGGCCTGGAGCAGCGACTGGGTGGCCCGGTCCATGGCCGAACCCGCGAGACCGGCCATCTCGCCCAGGAGTTGAGCGAGACCGGCCATTTGCTCGTTGTAGATGACACGCATGAAAACTGACACTAGTTCGCGGCGCTGTCCAAGTCACGAACAGCGGGTGAAATGCCGGGGCCGCGTCAGGCGCGGACGTCAGGCCGGATCAGGCACAGAGGTCGTCGGCGGCGTTGATGTGCTCGAGATCTTCCGGTAGTGCCGTCTGTGTCGTGCTCGACGGTGCGGCTTCGATGCCGGTGATCTCCGCGCCTACCGCGGTCGGTTCGCTGACCACGCCCTGGAAGTCGGAGCCGAGCACGACCTCGATGATGCTGCCGAGATCATCGGTGTCGGCGGCGGCCATGGTCGCACCGGGGATGGCGCTGGCGACGGTGGCGGCTTCGGCCTCGAAGCCGGTCGCGTAACGCACGATGGTGTTTTCCGAGGTGCCACCGTCGTAGTTGCCGGTGTTGTAGATCGGGAAGCCGACATTGTTGAGCTTGTTGGCCACGGTGCTCGCCTGGCCCTTGATCCCTGAGCCGTTGGACACCTGGAGCGAGACGGTGCTCGGATCGACCGCGACGTAAGCGGGCGGCGGAGCCGGGGCCGGGTCGGGCGGGGTGGGTGCGGCCGCGCCGGGCTTCTCACCGGGCAGCGGACGGTCGTCGCGGATCGCCTTGAAGATGGCCTTGATGTCGGATTCGCGGGGGATCTCGTTGCCGTAGGAGTTGGTGCCCGAGGTGGGGATGGTCAAGAAGGTGACCGCCCCAGCGTTCACATCGGCCAGCGACCGGCCGAGGGTCAGCAGGTCGTCGGGCTTGACCTTGTCCACGAACGTCGCCTGCGTGAAAGCCTTGATGAAGCCGTTGAGCTTGCCGAGGTCGAGCAGGACCTTGCTGGACAACGCGGTGCGCAGCAGCGACGCCAGGAACTTCTGCTGGCGGTTGATGCGGTCGTAGTCGCCGCGGATCTCGCCGTAGACCTTGCGAGCACGCACATAGTTCAGTGCGGTCGCGCCGTTGATGGTCTGCTTGCCCGCCTTCTCCAGCACGGTGCCCAGTTCGCCATCGATCAGCGGCTCGTTGGTGCAGACCTGGACGCCGCCGACCTGGTCGACCATGGCCTCGAAGCCGGCGAAATCGATGCCGATGAAGTGGTTGATGGTGCTGCCGGTCAGCCGCTGGATGGTCGAGACCAGGCAGCGGGGGCCGCCGAGCGCGTAGACCGCGTTGAGTTTGTCGCCGATGAATGCCGGGAAGGTTTCCTCGGTGTAGTCGCTCTTCGCGTTGTCCCAGCCCTCGCATTCGGGCCGGCTGACGTCGAGGTCGCGGGGGAACGACACCACCACAACGCGCTGCCGGTTCTTCGGAACGTGCACCAACAGCACTGTGTCGGCACGGGCGCCCTCGGCGTCCTCGATCGTCCCGGCCCCCAATTTGCCGTTGGCGCCCGCGCGGGTGTCGGTGCCGACGATCAGATAGTTCTCGTCGCCGAGCTGGGCGTTGCCGTCGATGACGTCTTCGGAGTTGTCACCGAGTGCGGATACCTGGTTGAAGCTGTTGCCGCTGGCGCGCAGATAACTCCAGCCGCCGCCGGTGATCAGCAGTGCGACGGCGGCCGAGATGGCCAGCGCGGCCCGTCCGGCCACCCGTGCACGGCGATGTTTGCGTCGTTTGCTCTCCGCCAGCCGGGTCCGCCGGGGCGCGCCGACGGCTTCCGGGGTGGCGGTGTCGGTGGTCGGCCAGTCCCCGGATTTGCCGCGTGACTTGCGCGGCCGCTCGGTCTCCTCGACCGGTGCGATGACGTCGGTGACGACTTCGGGCGGCTCCTGGCTTCGCCGCGCGGCGGCATCCGCGGCGCCGGCGATGTCCTGAACCACCGGTGACGCGCCGGTCTTGCCCGCTTTGCGGCCGGGTGTGCTGTCGGATTGCCGACCTCGGCCGGAACCGGGTGCGATTGCTCCCGAACCAGTGGCGCCTGCGCCTTGCGGACGCCTTGTCTGGTCCTGGTGAGCGGGCCCGGCTTCCGGATCGCCTGGCCGCCGTGCGCTCTCGGGCTGACGCCGCGTCGCGCCGGTCTCCCGGCCGCGACGCGGTGCTTCGGCGGGATGGCGCGGAGGTTCGGCGGGTCGGCGCGCGATATCGGCAGCCGTGGGATCGACGGCGCGGCGCTGGGTCGGTTCGCCCCGGCGCTGGACCGGGTGCCTGCTGTCGTCGGGCTGGGGTGGGGTGGCCGGGTGCCGGCTCGGCTCGGCGCGACGCTGGGGCGGCTGGGCCGTTGGCGTCGGCTGGGCCGGCCTGGACTGCCGCGCTCCCGGAGCGGGCCGTTGCGCGGGCGGCATCGGCTGACGAGAGGCGGTGTCGGGACGTTGCGGCTGCGCCGGCGGCGCCGGGCGGCCTTGCGGCTCACCGGGATCGGCCGATCGGCGCCTGCCGATGCGTTCGCTGTCGACCCGGTTGACCAGGTCCTGCACCGAGATCGCGGTGGACTCGGCGTCCGCGGGGTCGGCGTGGCGGGCTCTGCGGGGCGTGTCGGAGCCGTCCCGTTCGGGGGAACCCGCCGCAGGATACCGCTCCCACGGGGCGCGACCTCCGGGCCGTGGCGAATGCCCGTGCCGATCGTCACCCACCAACGAACCTCGCTTTTCGTTCTGCCTCAGTGCCCGGCCCGACTGCTGTGTTCCAGTCTTACCGCTGTTCGGCCGGGCGTCGCGCTGTTGTCGCCGCCTCCGGCCGACCGAAGTGATTCCGCAATGATAACGATTCCGCCACGGTCGGCCACCCGACGAGAGCCCGACTCGGCCGAAACGTCATATGCCGAAGCGAATGCTGAACGGTTGCCCGCTGAGGCGCCGCCGGGCCGATCAGCCGCCGCTGTGCATCACGTCGGCGCCCGCGGGGACGGCGGGATCGTCGGGATCGTCGAGCCAGCCGTGCGGCAGCGCCACCTTGCCCGGCGAGCCCTGACGACCGCGCGGCCCCTCGGCGTCGCGCGGGAACGGCACGGTGGGGTCGAGTTGGCCGATGAGGTCCTCGAGCTGCACCAGGCTCGACACCGTGGCGAAGGACCGGCGCAGATCGGCGCCGACCGGGAAGCCCATCAGGTACCAGGCCATATGTTTGCGCAGGTCACGCATGGCCTTGTCCTCGCCGAGGTGTTCGGCCAGCAGCGCGCCGTGCCGGTACAGCACCTCGCCGACACGGCCGAGGTTCGGTGGTTCGGGCAGCGGCTCGCCGCGCAGCGCGGCCTGCAGTTCGGCGAACAGCCACGGCCGGCCGAGGCATCCGCGCCCGACCACGACACCGTCGCAGCCGGTCTCGTTCATCATCCGCACGGCGTCGTCGGCGGAGAAGATATCGCCGTTGCCCAGCACCGGGATCGTGGTCACGGCTTCTTTGAGCCGGGCGATCGCCGACCAGTCGGCCTGTCCGGAGTAGCGCTGAGCGGCCGTGCGTGCGTGCAAGGCGACGGCAGCGGCTCCCTCGGCCTCCGCGATCCGGCCCGCATCGAGGTAGGTGATGTGGTCGTCGTCGATGCCGATGCGGAACTTCACCGTCACCGGGACACCGGCCGGTTCGGCCCCGGCCACCATCGCGCGCACGATATGGGAGAACAGTGCCCGCTTGTACGGCAGCGCGGCGCCGCCTCCGAGCCGGGTGACCTTCGGCACCGGGCAGCCGAGATTGAGGTCGATGTGATCGGCCCAGCCCTCGCCGACGATGATGCGAACGGCCTCGCCGAGCGTCGCCGGGTCCACGCCGTAGAGCTGCATCGACCGCGGATGTTCGTCCTCGTCGAACGACATCATGTGCAGGGTCTTCTCATTGCGTTCCACCACCGCCCGCGCGGTGATCATCTCGCAGACATAGATCGAGGTGGGGCTGCCGAATTCGCGGCAGAGTTTACGGAACGCCAGATTCGTGATTCCGGCCATCGGCGCGAGCACCACCGCCGGATCGACCGGATACGGCCCGATCCGCAGCCCGGTGCTCAGTTCGCTCGTCGTCATCGTCACGCCCTCCAGTGTCTCATCCGTGCGCCACTGCTCACCGCGACGATCGGCTCACACCCCATTCGGCCGGTCGGATGGTGTATGTGACCCTCGGTTCGAGGTACTTGTGACCAAGTCGTTAGCCTGGTGTTCGCAAGGCATCGCCGCCGGGGAGTTTGCGCGATGCGGTATGCGATCGAAAGAGGATCAATGACCGAGCACTCCGGAAGCGGCACCACCGCGACCATCGACAGGGAAGCCGCCTCGGCTCCGAACACGCCGACGCCCGCCGACAACCGGCCCGGAACCGTTTCGGTGCAGGTCTCCACCATCGTCCGCGGCGCCGTCATCGGCGCGCTCGCGGTCGCCGTGGTGGTGTTCGCCGCGCTGTGGTGGTCCGCCCGTGGCGACGTCGCCGACCGGGCGGCCCGCGATGCGGCCGCGGCCCGCGCCGAACAGGTCGCCACCGACTACGCCGTCGGCGCGGCGACGGTGAACTACCAGGACATCAACGGCTGGGTGGGCAAGCTCAAGGCGGGCACCACCGATCAGCTGGCAGGCAAATTCGACAGCACCGCGCCCAAGCTCGAGCGCATCCTGGTGCCGCTGAAGTGGACTTCCACCGCGTCGCCGATCACCGCGAAGGTGACCTCGGAGCAGAACGGCATCTATCAGGTGAGCGTGTTCGTCAACGTGAACTCCACCAACGCCCAGACTCCGGAAGGCGCGCAGACCACCGTCAGCTACAGCGTGACCGTCGATGAGAACTCCGGCTGGAAGATCACCGACGTGGGTGGGGTCGACGGTGCGCTGCCGATGAAGTAGCGCGAACCCCTGAACACACGAGCGCCGCCGTCCGGTTCGGACGGCGGCGCTCGTCGTAACTGTGACGGCTCGCGGATCAGCTCGCGGCGGAGCTCGCCAGTTCGCGTTCGCGCTTGGCGGCCTCGCGGGCCAGCATCCGGTCGCGCTGCTCCTCGAACTTCACGACATCCTTGCCCAGCTTCTCCAGGAAGTTACCGAGACGTTCGCGGACGGCCTCGCCGCGCGGGGTGAAGTCGGTGCGGTCGAAGATGTTCCACTTCTTCAGCACCGGCTCGACGACGTCCTCGAGGTGCTGGCGCAGGTCGTAGATGCCGTGCTTGGCCATCAACACGCCGTTGCGGCGGAAGTTGGGCATGCCCGCACCGGGCATCTGGAAGTTCTCCAGGATCAGCGTGATGGCCTCGAGCGTCTGGTCGGGCGCCAGGTCGAGGGCCGCGCCGCACATGTTGCGGTAGAAGATCATGTGCAGGTTCTCGTCGGCGGCGACGCGCTGCAGCATGCGGTCGGCGATCGGGTCGTCGCAGACCTTGCCGGTGTTGCGGTGCGAGACGCGGGTGGCGAGTTCCTGGAACGTCACGTACGCGACCGAGTGCAGGAAGCCGGCGTCGGCCTCGGCGGGGGAGGCGAAGCCGTTGGTCATGTGGATCATGCGCGCCTCTTCGAGCGCGACCGGGTCGACGCCGCGGGTGACCACGAGGTAATCGCGCATCACGATGCCGTGGCGATTCTCCTCGGCGGTCCAGCGGCCGACCCAGGTGCCCCACGCGCCGTCCTGGGAGAAGTTCTCCGCGATCTCACGGTGGTACGAGGGCAGGTTGTCCTCGGTGAGTAGGTTGGTGATCATCGCAGCCTTGGCGACTTCGCTCAGCTTCGACTGTTCCGGATTCCAATCGACCCCACCGAGTGCGGCGAAATTGCGGCCGTCGTCCCACGGGACGTAGTCGTGCGGATGCCATTCCTTTGCCAGGGACAGGTGCCGGTTGACGTTCTCTTCGGCAACCGGCTCCAACTCCGTCAGCAGCTCGAGTTGAGTCAGATCCCTTGCCATGTATCAGCCCTTCATCTATGCGGTCTTGCGGGTCGCCCCCCTCAGGTTTGACCGTTGCCGATGCGGCCATACCTTACGGCACCGTAGGTGTGATGCGAAACGCATCCAGCCACGGAATTGTGGGGGTGATGGACGTCATACGCCGTCATTGGCGCTCGGCAACTACTGGCGAGTGTAGGACTTCGTCCCGCAGCGAGGGGTCTATCGCCGCGGCCCGACCCGGCGTTAGCGGACCAGGTGATCTTGTGCGGTATCACTCAGTCGGAGCGGGCGACGGCGAGCTCCGCCCGCACGGACGCGGCCTACTGTGCCCCATTTCTGCCCCACGGCGGCCCCGGATCCTGCCCCACGCCGGCGTGGACGCTGCTCTGCCCACCCGGCTTCGGTGCCGAGCGGGGGTGCCCGTCAGCGCGGAACCGGGTGGCGCGGTAGGGATTCACCCCTGCAAACACCTCGGGCGCCCGATGCTGAACCGGGCGCCCGAGCGGTGCCCCCACCAGGGCTCGAACCTGGGACCTGCGGATTAAAAGTCCGTAGCTCTACCAACTGAGCTATAGGGGCGCGGTTGGCAAGTGTAATAGGCAGGCGCGATTTCCCGTAACCGGGGCCGGTGGTGAGTCGTCGCGGCCGGGCGGTGCGGCGCGGGGGAGGCGGTGGGGCCGGCCGCGGTGACGGGTGTCACGGGGGCTTGCGGGGGCGGGAAAGGGTGGCCTTGGCTGCGGTCGCGGCGGCGCGATATCATTCAAACATGTTGCATACCAAGGAGTTTGGATACCCGCGCACGCTGGGCGGTCGATGTCTGCGGCGGTGGCGGGTGTAGTGGATTCCGGGTACGGAACACGGTAGCCGAATTCTCAACGACGCTGTGTCGCTTGCCGATTCGGTATCCGCCGGTCCATCCTAGTTGTTGCGTGATGTTAGCTGCGGCCGGTATCGGCCCGTCCGGCAACCTCACTCTTACGGTTTGCCGCGTGTCGGGTGACAATTCCGGGTACCGTGGCGAATCGGTGAATTCGGGGCTTCCCATGAGTTGACGCCGCCAGGAGGCAAATCGGGGACGACGGAAAGCGCGACGACGAAAAGGCCCGGATGCGCACCCCCTGCGGCGCACCCGGGCAGGAAAATTATACCAGTCGGTGTGTTTCGGGTTTCTCGCCTAGTTTTCGTACCAAAAGTTTGTATCCGGGGCGAAAACCCTGTTGTAAGTGTTGATAAAACTCATAAATTCGCGCCAATGGCCTGTTTCCATTCGGGCTCGCTTTGGCAGCGAAGGAGCCCGCCGGGGTGGAACCCCTTGGGCTCCACAAGGCTTCGGAGGCGTTTCGAAGATGGCACGGCAGCAAGAGCGGGCCCGCCGGACACGTGCGGCGATAATCAGGTCCGCCGCCGTTGAGTTCGGCAAGAGCGGCTACGCCGCCGCATCGCTCAATCGCATACTGGAAGGATCGCGAGCCACCAAGGGCGCCATGTACTTCCATTTCGATTCCAAGGAAGACCTGGCCCGAGCGGTTCTCGACACCGCACTCGATCGGTACCGGTTCTCGGCCGATCGCTGGCTGGCCCGCACCGATCTCGGTCCGCTCGACGTCATGCACGGCATGCTCGACGAGATCGCCCTGCGGCTCGAGCACGACATCATCGTGCAGGCCGAATTCCGGCTCATCATCGAGCCCGACTTCTATCGCGAGGTCCCCAACGGTGGCGGCCGCATCATCGCGCGCGCCACCCGTGCGCTCGCCGTGCGCGCCATCGAACAGGGGCAGCTGCGCGCCGACGCGGACCCCGATCGCTTCGCTCGCACCCTCGCGGCCGCGCTGGCCGGCCAGCGCTACTTCATCGACCTGTTCGGCAACGGGGTCGATCTGCGGGCCCGCTTCCAGGAGGCGCTCGAGGTGGTGATCGAGTCGATGTCCACCCCGGAATGGGTGGAACGATTCCGCCGCGACGGCTGGCGCGCGGGCGCCCGTCTGGAAGAGCTCGGTTTAGCGCTCTGACCAGCCGGTTTGGGAAACCTCGCAACCTTGTCATAAGCTATGCGAGCTCCCAACGGACAGCCGTTGTAAAGCCGGTCCGGAGAAATCCGGGACGAGCCCCCTTCGTCTAGCGGCCTAGGACGCCGCCCTTTCAAGGCGGTAGCGCGGGTTCGAATCCCGTAGGGGGTACGATCTTCGGATCGTAGTAGTAGTGCAAGGCCCTGTGGCGCAGTTGGTTAGCGCGCCGCCCTGTCACGGCGGAGGTCGCGGGTTCGAGTCCCGTCAGGGTCGCAAGTAAACGCCGGAGAAATCCGGCGTTTCACGTATGGCATTCCGTTCGGGTGCCTGCGGCCAGGTAGCTCAGTTGGTACGAGCGTCCGCCTGAAAAGCGGAAGGTCGCCGGTTCGATCCCGGCCCTGGCCACTCGACCCCCCCTGGCGCGAACCTGGCCAGGGGGATTTTTTGTGTCCGGGGTTCCAGCTCAATTCCCGTGTTGTCCGTTCGGCTCGGTGGGAAGCTGGGGGTATGGCTGATTCCTGGTACTACTGCCTCAAGCACAAGCGGGCCGAGCAGGGGAAACGGTGTTGGTTCGCGGATCGGCTCGGGCCGTTTCCGGACCAGGCCACGGCGGAGCGGGCGCTGGAGATCGTGCGGGAACGCAACGCGGCCGAGGATGCGCGGGACCGGCGGTGGCGCGACGGAGAGTGAACGACAGTGTTCGCAAGATCACCGGATGTGCGTCCGGCGCGGTGAGATGGCAGAGTGTGGGCCTGGTGCGCTGAATTCGCGGGGAGGCGGATCAGCTACCGTTCACGAGAAATCAGACGATCGCTCGCGGCCTGCGTACGGGTTCCCGGGCGCGACCAGGTGAGCAGGGAGGGCGACCCTTGAGGGTTACCGTTGTTGTGCCGACCTACAACGAGCGCGAAAATCTGCCCGTTGCGGTGGAACGGCTGACCGCGCTACCGGTGGCCGACCTGCACGTGCTCGTCGTGGACGACAACTCGCCGGACGGAACCGGAGAGGTCGCCGACAAACTCGCCGCCGAACTCCCCAACGTCGTGGGCGTGCTGCACCGCACCGAAAAGGACGGCCTCGGCCGCGCCTACATCGCAGGCATCACCCGCGCCCTCGACGAAGGCGCCGACGTGGTGATCCAGATGGACGCCGACCTGTCCCACCCCGCCGAAGTCATCCCGGCCATGCTGGAGAAACTGACCGGCACCGACGCCGGTGTCGTGCTCGGCTCGCGCTACGTGCCCGGCGGCTCCACCGCCGAGGAATGGAAGTGGTACCGCAAGGCGCTCTCGGCCTGGGCGAACTTCTACGTGAACCTGATCCTGCGCCTGGGCGTCAAGGACGCCACCGCAGGCTTCAAGGCATGGAAGGCCGACACCCTGCGTGCCATCGACGTCGCCTCGATCCGCAGCAACGGCTACTCGTTCCAGGTCGAGATGAACTACCGCACCGTCAAGAAGGGCATCACCATCGCCGAGGTGCCCATTCGCTTCGAGGAACGCACCCTCGGCGCCTCCAAGATGAGCCTCAAGGTGCAGCTGGAATCGGCGCTCATGCCGTGGAAGCTGCTCTTCGGCCGCGCGGTCTGACACCGCCCGAGTAGAGCGAAGCCCGAGTAGAGCCAACGGCCCGCATCCCACGCGAGGATGCGGGCCGTGTTCGTTTGTGCGGCCGGGCACAGTGGGGGTTCGAGCAGGATTCGCCCGGCCGCGGCTGTTCCGGTCCGGCCTACTCCGGCCAGTCGAGCAGCGTATCGATGAACAGCTGACGCACCCGCTCGACATCGTCGTGCATATTCGCCGGATCCCACCCGCTGACGTCGATCGGCTCCAGCACCGCCACATCCACCACGCCGGGCCGCACGACCATCGAATCGCGCCACGACACCTCGGCCGCATTGCGGATCACCACCGGAATCACCGGCACCCCCGCCTGGATCGCGATATGGAAGGCCCCCTTCTTGAACAGGCCGACCTCGGGTGTGAAGGAGCGGGTCCCCTCCGGCGCCACCGCGATGGACAGCCCGTCGCGCAACGTGTGCACCACAGGTTCCAGCGACGCCTTCGCGCGAGCGGTGTCGGTGCGGTCGATGAAGGTGACGCCGACGAACCGCATCAACGGGCCGAACACCGGGTTCTTGGTCAGTTCCTTTTTCCCGATGCCGGTGACCCCGCCGCCGAGCACGGCCGGGACGATGATCACGTCGTACTGGCTCTGATGATTGAAGACGAATACCGCGGGCCGCGGCGAACGGGCATTGTGCGCGCCGCTCACCCGCAACCGCACTCCGGTGGCGCGCAGGGTGGCGCCGGTGCCGAATTTCATCAGGGCGTCGGCCATCCTCCTGCGGTCGCGGGTGTAGGACTTCACCAGTACACCGCTGATAGCACCGGCGATCAGTGCGGCGAAGCCCGCGACAGTGCGTGCGATGTCGACGGGACGGGCCGGTCGGCGCGCGCGAAAGGTGAGCGCGGGCCAATCCTTCTCGGCGCAGGTGACCGCCAGCGCCGGATCGGGGTTCACCGCGATCGGGAACCCGACCGACGACAGGACGGGCAGATCGGTGCCGCTCGCGACATAGGCGAAGCTGTCGCGCAGTTCGATACCGGACGTGGCGGCGAACTCGCGGATCGCCTCCGCCTTGCCCGAGCGCCAGAGCGTCCGGCCTTCGGGAAATCCGGTCAGCGCACCATCCTCGGTGGCCATCCGCGTGCAGAGGGTGTGCTCGATGCCGAGTGCGGCCGCGACCGGTTCGAGGGCGAATCGGGGGCCGGAGGAGACCAGGACCACGGTGTGCCCGGCTGCTCGATGAGTTCGGATCAGCTGCCAGGCTTCCGGATGGATGAACCCGTAGAGGGTGCGTTTGAACAGCCGGGTACCGATCTCGTCGAGGTCGGTTTCGGCCGATCCGGCCAGCACCCGGCCAGCGCTGTCGAGGAACCGGCCGTGCGATGCGTCGTCCGGATGAGCGCGGATACCGTCGAGCAGCACGCGGGCCATCTGCTCGTCGCGGTCATCATCGCGGCGGGACAACAGACGACGCGGCGGCGCGGAGTCGAAGCCACCGACCACGACCCCGCCCAGCTCGAACACCGCCGCGACGCCCGGCCCCTGCGGTCCGACCCAGATCGCCTGCACCACCGAGTCGATATCGGAATGCGCGGCATCCAGTTCCAGCGCGTCCATCCGTTCTTCGCTGCCCACTATCGCTCCGAGACCGGGAGATTGGACGGATCGAGTGCTGCGGCGCGCGCGATCCGGATGCCGATGACGCGTAGCCGTTCGGCGAATTCCGCACGACGAACGGCCAACTCTGCGGCATCGTCGGGCTCGACCAGATCGTAGTTCGCAGCCAGTTTGAGTGCGCTGGTGAACAATTCGGTCGAGACCGATTCCGGGCTGTGCAGCCGCTGCTGCAACAGCATCTGCTTACCCACCGCGACACATTCGTCGATGAACTGTTTGCGGTCCTCGATCGCCGCGCCGCCGCGGTCGGCCAGCCGCTCGGCCACCACCAGCTGGGCGTCGAAGAACGAGCGCAGCACCCGGTGGGCCATCATGAAGCCGGAGGCGGTGAGCTGGGCCAGGATCTCCACGCTCAGGGTGTCTCTGGTTCGGTTGTTCCAGTCCGGGTCGATGAGCAGCATCTCGGCGGTCAGCTGCTCGGAGAACTCGTTGCGTTCGGGGAAGAAGAACTCGAATTTGAGCAGGTCGCGCAGCCGGAAGGCCTCCTCCCAGCCGGTGCGCAGCGGATCGGTGTCGACGCCGTCGTCGAGGTCCTGAGTGGCCTTGTCGACCGCCGCCAGGATCGACAGTTCCACGATGGCCCGGTTGACGAACCAGTGCACGGCGCTGTTGCGATAGAACGCCGCCTCCAGATACGCCCCGGATTCGATGGAATACACCGGTTCGAGCCCACCGCGGTACACGGTGACCACCTTGGCCAGCGACAGCTGCTCGAGCACCACCTCGAGGCTCTGCTCATCGCGCAGCGCCGCGACCTCACCGCGTGGCAGATCGCGCCGTTCGATGTAGTCGAGCACCGGCGCCAGCAGATCGCGCACCTCGCGCAGGGTGAGTGCGCGTTCGTGGACGCCGAGCAGGGCGAGGGTGGCCAGCGCGTTGACGGTGATCGGGGTGACCTCGTTGATCCCGACGGCGATCTCGAACGCCAGCCGCTGCACCGCTTTGCGTTCCAGCTCGCCCACCTCGTCGCCGGCGTCGATGATGGGTGGGGCGGAGCCATCGGCGCGATGCAGCGGAATCGACAGCGGCGGCGCGGTGAGCGGATCGCCGTGCGCGGCCAGCCGCTGCCTGGCCGACAGCGGTGCGCCGAACCGCACGTAGACATGGCCGGCCGAATGTTGCTGGCTGCGCACATATCTGGCCAGCCAGGCCAGGCCCTCGGGTTTCTTCGTGCCGCCGGATTGTTCGCTGGCGATGGCGCCGAGCTCGTTGAGCCGCTCGTAGGTGATCGATACCGGTACCAGCATCACGTCGTCGATGCGGTTCCACCGCACCGCGGCGGCCAGATAGTTGAGCAGGCCGTAGCGCGGTGGGCGCAGTTTGCCGGTTCGGGTGCGTCCGCCCTCGAAATACCACTCCAGGTTGAACCGTTTGGCCAGCAGGTAGCCGAAGTACTCTTCGACGACGGCCTTGTAGACCTCGTCGTCGCCGAAGCTGCGCCGGATGAAGATCGTGCCGGTGCGCCGGGCGATCGGGCCCATCGGCCAGAACCGCAGGTTGGCCCCGCCGATGACATGGTTGGGCGGGAAATCGTTGCGGGCCAGCACATCGCCGAGGACGAAGGCGTCGACGTACGAGCGATGCGAGGGCAGGAACACCAGCGGGTAGCGGCGGTTGAGGTCGCGCAGGGCGTCGAGGCCGGATTCGTCGCAGTCCACCTTCCAGGTCGAGGCGTGCACCGGCCGCATGGCCTGGGTGAACAGATCCGAGACCAGCCTGCTCTGCGCGGCGACCAGCTCACGCAACGCCTTCTCGGCCCTGCGGTACACCTCGTGCCTGCTCGCGCCGATCCGGTCGGCGCTGAGATCGAGCCTGCGCAGGAAATCCGGCGAATCGAGGATCTCCTCGGCCACCAACCGCGGCACCTTGTAGCGATCGCCGATGACGGTGCGTTCGGCGCGTTCCAGCGCGAGCACGCCGGCACGCAGGATCGCGCGCGCGAACGGCTCCGAGGTGCCCGCGATATCCGGTGCCGCCGCCTCGGGGTTGTTCGCGCGCAGCTCGCCGAGCCGGGCGGGCCTGCCGGTGAGCACGACATGGCGGTCCGGGTCGCGGCGCACCAGTCTGCGCTGGGCCAGCCGGTGCGGCTTGCGCGGATTGGTGAGCGTGGCCAGGTCGGCGAAGGTGGTGCGGCGCACGCCCTCGCGTTCGGGCGGTAGCCACAGCACCCGGACCGGAACCACCAGCGGATCGTCGGTGCGGCCGGTCAATCGATCGGCGATGGCGTCGGCGTCGAGGTCTATCTGGGTGACGGGTGCGTCGGTGCCCAGCTCGGCGGCGAGGCCGCCGTCGGCCAGCCAGGCGCCGATCAGTTCGCGTTCCACCCGTGAGCTCGCCTCGACCAGTGCGACCACCGAGCCGATGGCCGGCTCATCCGAGCTGCGCGCCGGTGCGCCGCCGCGATCGATCATGTGTGGTCCCTCCACTGAAACGACGATCCCTCTATTCAAGCCCGCCAGCGGGATCCGCGCAGGAACTCCGGACCGAGAGTCTCTTCCCTGCGGTGGGCGGGCGCAGTATCGCCGGGTGCAGGTAATGCTAACCTTACCTCGCGAAGTTAGGTCAGCATTACCTTGGAGGATCGTTGTCGACCACGGACGAGCGCTCGCGCGTTGAGTATGTGACCGATCCGGCGGCAGCGATGTCCCGGCTGGCGGCCGATGATCGGTTCGGCGAGTTCGTCATGTACGAACGCCCGGGGGAGTGGGTGTTCGCCGCGGACCCGATCGGCGGCGTCGAGCTGGACGTGGAGGAACTGCGGGTCAGCTGGAACGGCGAGACCACCGTCAGCGGGTGGGAGGGCAGCCCGGCCGCCGTCGTCGACCGTGCGCTCGGCACGCTGCCGCTGGATGGGCGCAACGCCTACGGCTGGATCGGATTCGAATTCTGTGCCTGGTCGCTGGGCGCCACCGCGCATCTGCGCCCGCGAACCTCGCTGGTGCATCTGATGATTCCGCGGATCGAGGTCGTGGTCGGTGAGGCCGGCGTGCGGATCAGCGGCGCCACCGACGCCGAGACCGACGTCATCCATGACCTGATCGCCGGCTCACAAGGCCTGGAACTGCCGGTGCCGCATCCGGTCGATATCCGGGTCGATCCCACCGGGTACCAGGGCCGGGTCGCCGAGGCGATCGCCGAGATCAACGCGGGCCGGTACCAGAAGGTCATCCTGTCGCGGAAGGTCGATCTGCCCTTCGCCGTCGACGTTGCGGCCACCTACCGGCTCGGCCGGGCCAACAACACTCCGGCGCGGTCGTTCCTGCTGCGATTGGGCGGACTCGAGGCGGCCGGATTCAGTCCCGAATTGGTCGCCTCCGTCGACGAGGACCGGGTCGTCACCACCGAGCCGCTCGCCGGCACCAGGGCCTTCGGCCTCGGCGATCAGATCGACCTGGCCGCCCGCGCCGACCTGCTGGCCGACCCCAAGGAGATCGTCGAGCACGCGATCTCGGTGCAGACCTCCTTCGCCGAGATCGCCGCGGTGGCCGACCCGGGTACGCCGGCCGTCTCGGATTTCATGGCGGTGCGCGAGCGCGGCAGCGTGCAGCATCTGGCCTCCACCGTGCGCGGGCGGCTGGCCGCGGACCGGTCCAGCTGGGACGCGCTCGAGGTGCTGTTCCCGTCGGTGACCGCCTCCGGTATCCCCAAGCGGGCCGGCGTCGACTCGGTGTTCCGGCTCGACCACGATCCGCGCGGGCTGTATTCCGGTGCGGTGGTGACGGTATCGCCCACCGGTGCGCTGGAGGCCACGCTGGTGTTGCGTGCGGTGTATCAGACCACCGAGGGCGCGTGGCTGCGTGCCGGGGCGGGTGTCGTCGGCCAGTCGCGGCCCGAGCGGGAGTTCGAGGAGACCTGCGAGAAGCTCGGCAGCATCGCGCCCTACGTCGTCAAGGCATAGCGAATTCGCCGAAGGCCGTGCGGTTGTGGAGCACACCGCGCGGCCTTCGGCGTCGAGCAGGGCGTTCTAGCCTTCGGCGGCTTGCAAGGCCTTCTTATCGATCTTGCCGACCGCGGTGACCGGCAGGCTCTCGGCCTGACGCAGCACATCGGGCAGCTTGTAGGTGGCCAGGCCGCGCTCGGTGAGGAAGGTCTTGATCTCCACCAGGGTCGGCATCTGCCCACTCACCACGAGGACCGCGCACACCTTCTCGCCGAGGCTCGGGTCGGGCAGTCCGACGGCGGCGGCATGCCGCACCGCCGGGTGGGCCAGCAGATGCTCCTCCAGTTCATCGCAGGAGATGTTCTCGCCGCCGCGGTTGATCACGTCCTTGATCCGGCCGGAGACCACCAGGTGTCCGCTGGGCAGCGTGCGCACCAGATCACCGCTGCGGTAGAAGCCGTCGGGAGTGAAGGCGCGGGCATTGTGCTCGGGGGCGCGATAGTAGCCGCGAATCGTGTACGGGCCCTTGGTGAGCAGCTCGCCCTCCTCACCCGGTGCCACGTCGTTGCCTTCGGCGTCGACCACGCGGACGATGTCGGCGGGTGAGAGCGGGCGGCCCTGGGTGGTGCAGATCAGCTCATCGGAGTCGTCGAGGCGGGTGTAGTTCAGCAGGCCCTCGGCCATGCCGAACACCTGCTGCAACGTCACGCCCAGTGCGGGGGCGACTTCGCGGGCGTTGACCTCGGCCAGCTTGGCCCCGCCCACCTGGAGCAGGCGCAGCGAACTCAGATCGGGCTCTTCCCATTCCACGGCCGCGCACCACAGCTGGGCCAGCGGCGGCACCACCGCGGTCACGGTCACCCGATGGCTGTCGATGATCGCGAAGGCGTTCTCGGGGCTCGGATCGGCGACGAACCCGACCGCGCCGCCCACGCTGACGGTGCCGAGGATGCCGGGGCAGGCCAGCGGGAAGTTGTGCGCGGCGGGCAGGGTCGCCAGGTAGACGTCGTCTTCGGTGAGTTCGCAGACCTGTGCGCTCGCGGTGGCGTTGTAGACGTAATCGTCGTGCGTGCGGGCGATCAACTTCGGCAAGCCGGTGGTGCCACCGGAGACGAGCATCAGCGCGATATCGGAGGCATCGATCCCGGGCAGGCTCGCGCCACCGGCCGCGCGGGTATCGCCAAGCGCCGGAATCGAATCCAAGGCGGTGAACTCGCCGGGTTCGCCGAGTACGAGCACATGCCGCAGGCTCGGGACGTTCCCGCGGACGGTGGCGGCCAGTTCGCGGTAGTCGAAATCGCCTGCCCGATCCGCGATCAGGTACGCGACGGCGCCGGACAGGGTGGCCAGGTGTTCGATCTCGGCGCGACGATGCGCGGGCAGCGTGAGCACCGGGATGATGCCCGCACGTAGGACGCCGAACAGCACGGTCAGGAATTCGGGGACGTTGGGTAGCTGGACCACCACCCGATCGCCTGGCGCCAGGCCGAGCGCGAGCAGGCCGTGCGCCATCCGGTCGGCTTCGGCGTCGAGTTCGGCGTAGGTGAGCGGGTGCTCGCCGATCAGCGCGGTCCGGTCCGGATAGCGCTCGGCGGTATCGCGCAACAGGCTCGGCAAAGTGCGCCCGGACCAGTATCCCGCGGCGCGGTACTGCTCGGCGTCTGCCTCGGAAAACGGCACGTAGCCGTCGCGATGGGTGCCGGATGCGGTGGATGTGGAACTCACGTCTGCCTCACAAACGGAATCGGCGGAATCGGGGTATACGTGTGCGCGAATCTGGTTCAGTTATGTAGGTAAGGCAACCCTATCTCAGGCTGTGTGGTCGTGACGACGGACCGCGGACTTCGCGGCCCGCGAGAATGGCGGCCGGTCGCTAGACTCGCCGCATGACTGGCTGGAGCGTCTCCGACATCCCCGATCAGCAGGGCCGGACCTTCATCGTCACCGGCGCCAACAGCGGGCTCGGCGCCGTGGCCGCGCGCGCCCTGGCCGGCGCGGGTGCGCGGGTGGTGCTCGCCTGCCGCAATGTCGACAAGGGCAAGGCGGTCGCCGATCGGATCGGGTCGCTCGCCGAGGTGCGCAGGCTCGATCTCGCCGACCTGTCCTCGGTGCGCGAATTCGCCGACTCCGTCGACCGGGTCGATGTGCTCGTCAACAACGCCGGGGTGATGGCCGTGCCGTACGCACGCACCGCCGACGGCTTCGAAATGCAGATCGGGACAAATCATCTCGGTCATTTCGCGCTCACCGGCCTGCTGCTCGGGCGCATCTCCGATCGCGTCGTCACGGTGTCGAGCGATATGCACAACCTGGGCGTCATCGACCTCGACGACCTCAATTGGCAGCGCCGCAAGTATCGCCGCTGGCAGGCCTACGGGCAGGCCAAGCTGGCCAACCTGCTGTTCGCCTACGAACTGCAACGCAGGCTGACCGCGGCCGGCTGGTCGAAGCTGTCGGTGGCCGCCCATCCCGGATACGCGGCCACCGAACTCCAGTCGCACACCGAGTCGATCCAAGACGTGGTGATGTCGCTGGGCAATCGATTGTTCGCGCAGAGCGCCGAGATGGGTGCGCTGACCGAGCTGTACGCCGCCACCGCCGACGTCGAACCCGGTGGCTACTACGGCCCCAAGGGCTTTCGCGGAATGCGCGGGCACCCGGGCCGGGTGGGCTCGAGCAAGCGCTCCAAGGACCAGGAAACCGCCCGTGGCCTGTGGGAACTGTCGGAAAAGTTGACCGGGGTGCGCTACGACTTCTCGGTGTGACCCAGCTCACGATCGCTTGATGTCACACCTGCCCGGTGCCGCGTCGTCATCTCGGTGAAGCCAACGAATTCACCGAAAGGGCACCGACAATGGAACCGCGTCTGAACCTCTACGCCAACCCGGTCACCGCCAGCTTTGCCAAGCGACTGGTGACCGCGGGCAAGGTCGTCGACGACTCCGGCTTGGCGCCGGCCACCCACGAACTGGTCAAGATCCGCGCCAGTCAGATCAACGGCTGCAGCTTCTGCGTCGACATGCACACCAAAGACGCCGCGCACGCCGGTGAAAACCCCACCCGCATCAACCTGGTGGCGGCCTGGCGCGAGGCCACCGTGTTCACCGAGGAGGAGCGCGCCGCACTCGCGCTCACCGAAGAGGCCACCCGCGTCGCCGACGGCGGCGGCGTCAGCGACCAGACCTGGGAACTGGTGCGTAAGTACTACGACGACAACCAGATCGGCGGCCTCATCGCGGCCATCGCGGCGATCAACGCGTGGAACCGGATGAACGCCATCGCGCACACCCCCGCGGGCAGCTACGTCCCGGGCAGTTTCTGATTGCGCCGCCTCCGGCGTCGCGTGTTCGCGGC